>SKGU01000007.1 GCA_007117255.1 Natronohydrobacter sp.
CACCGCTGAAGAGATCAACGCCGCTGTGGTCGCCGCTGCCAGCTCCGGGCCGCTCAAGGGCATTCTGGGCGCGACGGATCAGCCCAATGTGTCGATGGATTTCAACCACGACCCGCGCTCATCGATCTTCCATCTGGACCAGACCAAAGTGCTGGAGGGCCGCATGGTGCGTGTGCTGTCCTGGTATGACAACGAATGGGGCTTCTCCAACCGTATGCTGGATACGGCTGCGGCAATGGCGAAGGCAGGCTGAGAGCTTGGCCCAAGACTGACGAGAAAGCCGCACCTGAGAGGGTGCGGCTTTTTTGTTGGCGACGGTACTTGCCGCAGCCATGGCAAGCAGAACCTGCCATAGCTCTTCGTGTTCATGGATGTCAGAAACGGAAGTTCATACCCGCACTTATGACATGAAGCCCTTTCCCACGCACTTGCCAGTCTGGTCCCGGCCCCGATGCTGGAGTAATTGCGAAGGATTTGCCTACATCGTGATAATTATACTCAGCGAATATTGAAATATTCCGACCAAGGCGATGCTCTGCACCAAAGCCAACATTCAAGCCTGTTCCTGTTTTGCTGTCTTTCAGGTCCTGCCACGGGCCTGCTGCGGCAATGTTGTCAATTGTTAGCTTGGCGCGCGAAAGGCCCAACCGACCATAGAGCAATGTATTGCCATCATTAACCACTGGGCCCGCTCGCAGGGCAATTGACATGAGGTTGGAATAAGATGCGCGCGGCTCAGCAGCTGGCCCTCCGATCAAAGGATTCTTTTCGGCCGATCCGTCGAATTTGCCGAAATTTGCCTCCAGCAACCCGCCATAGACAAAACCGCCTTGCTGAGTGTCATAGCCAAGTCGCAATGAGCCGGTTGCCCCTGATACACTTGGGCTTATCAACCAGCCAGGAGGTCCGGGAGGCGGATCGCGCTGCACATCCGTGGCGCTAACACCCCTGCCGTAGCCAAGACTGACCCCGCCATAAAAACCGGTCCAATCCACTGGCTGCGCTACCGGTGACGATATCACTACACTTTCAGCAGGCGCATCCATCTTGCTTCCCCCAAAGGAAGCCGTCGGTATCACGAAAGCAGATGCAACAACGGCGCTTGTCAGATATTTCAGGCTCGAGCGTGACATGATTTCCCCCTAATCAATTAAGACCTTGCAAAAGTCGAGCGCATGGAAAGACCAACAGAACGCATTTTCCTTTTGCATCTTCTGCGTATCATAAGGATCGCTGCCACTATTTGACCCAGCGCAAGTGAGAAAGTTAATATTCTGGCGTTGCGCGCAAGCAACACCGAGCCAGCGCGGCATGGCTCAGATCTTCGGGTGCTATATAGGCCGGTGGAAGAACCGGGACTGTCCGTGGTCATATGTGGCATGCATTGCGTTTGCTCAGGGCGCAGTTTCGTGCCGGGTAACATGCTGCCTGTGCGAAGTGACCTTCCATATTGGATTTGACCGAAAGTCGCTGATGGCTTCACTCACCCGCCTCACCCCACCAACACGCCCCGCGCATACAAGCGCAGCGCTTCAGTCATCCCAGCCAGATGTCCCGCCAAGCGCCGGTTGATCTGCCAGAACAGCGGCCGGTCGAATACTGCATCGGGGATCAGCTCAACCAGCCGCCCCGCGTCCAGATGGCCCGCGACAAGCCTTGCAGGGTTCATCCCCCAGCCCAGACCTGCCAGCGCAGCCGTGACAAAGCCTTCGGTCGAGGGCAGCCAATGCGTCTGGATGGGAAAGCTCTGACCAAAGACCGCGCGCAGCCAGTCCTGTTGCAACTGGTCCTTCTGGTTGAAGGTCAGCGCCGGGGCATGGGCCAGCGTGGCCGATGTCACCCCTTCCGGGAAATGGCGGGCCATGAATGCAGGACTGGCCGTGGCATGATAGCGCAACGCGCCCAATGGCACGGAATCACACCCCGGCACAGGTTTTTCCAGCGTTGTCACCGCCGCAACCACACGCCCGGCCTTCAGCCAGTCGGCAGTGTGATCTTCATCATCAACGGCGATATCCAGAAGCAGCCCGTCATCGCGCGCGTGATCGCAGATGGCAGGCAGGAACCACGTCGCCAGACTGTCGGAATTGACCGCGATAGAGACGGTGACCTGACGGGCAGGGCGCGCGCTGTCAGGGAACTGCGCCAGCAGATCACGCTCGGCCAAGCCCACAAGCTCCATATGACGGCACAAGGCCGCGCCGGCAATGGTGGCACGACAAGGCGTCGCGCGCTCGATCAGCACTGTGCCCAAACGCTCCTCAAGCCCCCGCACCCGCTGCGAAATTGCCGAGGGCGTGACGTGGAGTGCCTTGGCAGCAGCCTCGAAACTGCCAGTTTGAACCACAAGCGCAACAGCATGGGCGGCAGGATAGTCAATCATTAGCTTTCCTTAATTCAACTTAGCATATTGAATTTGTCTAATCTGAACGCATCCGCTATCGCAAGCCTGCACCACACCAGAGGCCCCATGAGCACCCCAATCGTTTTCCTGACCGGCCTTGGCATCGGGCTAAGCCTGATCCTGGCTATCGGCGCACAAAACGCCTTTGTTCTACGGCAAGGCTTGCGCGGCAGTCATGTTCTGCCCGTGGTGCTGGCCTGCGCGCTGTCTGATGCTGTGCTGATCGTGATCGGTGTGACCAGTTTTGCGCAGATCGCCCGGCTTTTGCCATGGGTCGAGCCAGTGATGCGCTACGCAGGTGCGGTTTTTCTGATCTGGTACGGGGCGCGCTCCCTGCGTGCGGCGCTGACCTCGACCGAGGCACTGTGGATTGACGGCCCCGCCACGCGAGAGCCGTTGCGCCCGGTCCTTCTGACGGCATTTGCACTCACATGGCTGAACCCGCATGTCTATCTCGATACTGTGGTGCTTCTGGGCACGATCTCGACGCAATATTCGGGCCAGCAATGGGCCTTTGGCGCGGGCGCGGTCAGTGCTTCGTTTCTGTTCTTCTTCTCGCTGGGCTATGGATCCAGCCTGCTGCGCCCGCTCTTCGCACAACCCCGCGCTTGGCGCATTCTCGAAGGCGGGATCGCGTTGGTGATGTGGGCCATTGCACTGAAGCTGATCATGATGTTCTGAGCCCCGCCCGGCGGCTACGCCGGGCAGCGCCCGCGAATGGCATGGGCTGGGTGGGTGGGCCATGAGCGGGCGCTTCTTGCTCTCAACAGGGCGTCAACCCTGCTTTGAAGCGCATCATGTTGCGGCGGTATCCTGCTGCGGACTCCAGCAGCTTCGCCTGTGCGGCCTCGTCCAAAGCGCGCACAACCCGCCCCGGTGCGCCCATCACCAGCGACCCATCCGGGATTTCCTTGCCTTCCGTGACCAGCGCACCCGCCCCGATCAGACAACCCCGCCCGATCTTCGCACCATTCAGCACTGTGGCCCCCATCCCGATCAGAGAGCCCTCGCCAATGGTACAGCCATGCAGCATCGCCTTGTGCCCGACAGTGACATGCGCCCCGATCGTCAGCGGATAGCCCATATCAGTATGCAGAACGCAGTTTTCCTGAATATTCGTGCCCTCACCAATCACCAGTGGCTCATTGTCGCCACGCAGCACGGCACCAAACCAGATCGACGTCCCCTCGCCCAGAACAACCGTGCCAATCACATGCGCACCCGGTGCGATCCAGTAATCGTCATTTTCCGGCAGCACCGGGGCATGTTGGTCCAGAGTGTACAGCATCACGCCTCCCCCAGTTTGCGCAGCCGTGCGATCAGCGCAGAGGTGTCCCAGCGCCCCCCGCCCATATTCTGCACATCCTTGTAAAACTGATCGACCAGCGCAGTCATGGGCAGCGACGCGCCAAATTCTTCGGCCGTGTTCAGACAGATGCTCAGATCCTTGCGCATCCAGTCCACAGCGAAGCCGTGATTGAATTCGCCGTCCAGCATTGTGCCGTGACGGTTCTGCATCTGCCACGACCCCGCAGCGCCCTGAGAAATCACTTCGACCACTGCGCGCCCGTCCATGCCCGCGCGCTCACCGAAATGCAAAGCCTCGGCCAGACCCTGCAACAGTCCCGCAATGCAGATCTGGTTCATCATCTTGGCGATCTGGCCTGCGCCACTTTCGCCCATGCGCTTGGCGATCCGCGCATAAGCATCCATCACCGGAGCTGCGCGGTCGAATTCGGCTTGCGCACCGCCACACATGATCGAAAGCACCCCGTTTTCTGCGCCTGCCTGCCCGCCAGAGACCGGCGCATCCACAAAACCCACGCCCTGCGCGCGTGCAAGATCGTTCAATTCGCGCGTGACCTGCGCCGATACTGTCGTATGATCGACGAACAATGCCCCCTCTGCCATGGCCGCGAATGCGCCTTCATCCCCAAGACAGACACTGCGCAGATCGTCGTCATTGCCAACACAGGCCATCACGAATTCGGCACCCTCAGCCGCATCACGCGGGGTCGCGCCAAAGCGTCCACCATGTTCAGAAACCCACGCTTCCGCCTTTGAAACAGTGCGATTATAAACGCAAACGTCATGTCCTGCCCGTGCCAGATGTGCGGCAATTGGCCCGCCCATCACCCCCAGCCCCAGAAACGCCACCTTTGCCATTGCATCCCCCTCGAATTCTTGTGATTGCGCTTTGGGCGCTGGCACAATACCTATCAGCGCCATCCTGACCGTCAACACAAAGACCCTTTCCTCTGCTGATGTTCACCTTCTTCCGCTGGCTCCTTCGTGTCTTCGCAGCTCTCGCCCTTCTGGCGGGGCTTGCAGGGGTGGGGCTGTATTTCTTCCTCTCGCGCTCGCTGCCCGATTACAACGAGACCTTCCGTCTGCGGGGGCTGTCGGGCGAAGTCGAGATCGTGCGCAACACGCATAATGTGCCGCATATCTTTGGCGAGAATGACGCGGATGTGTTCTTTGGCCTTGGCTTTGCGCATGCGCAGGACCGGCTGTGGCAGATGCAGATGCTGCGCCGAACGGCGCAGGGGCGCTTGTCAGAAATGTTTGGCCGCCGCACACTGCGTATTGATGAATTGATGCGCAGGCTCGATATCTACGGATTGGCGCGCACATCGCTAGCCGTGCAGGACGCGCCCACCCGCGCGGCTTTGGCGGCCTATGCTGATGGGGTTAACGCGTGGCTTCAGGTTACAAATGACCGCGCGCGTGGGCGCGGTGCACCGGAATTTTTCGTATTCAGCGCTGAAATGCCGCTGTGGCAGCCAGCAGATTCGCTTGCGATTCTTAAGCTGATGTCAGTGCAACTGAACGGCCAGATCAGCCGCGAAGTGCTGCGGGCGCGCGCCTCGCTTCTGGTCGATCCAGAGCGATTGCGCGACCTGATGCCCGATGCGCCCGGCTCCGGTGTGGCCGCGCTGCCCGATTACGCAAGCCTGTTCCCGACCATCCGCCCCAGCACGCAGACCGCTGCACTTGACGATCCGCTCAATCCGGTCGCGTCGCCTTTTCTGGCCGGCGCGTCCAACAGTTTTGCCGCCACCCCAGATCGCGCCGCGAGTGATGGTGCCATTCTGGCCAATGACCCGCATCTGGAACTGACAGCACCCGCGCTGATGTATCTGGCGCGGTTGGAGCTGTCTTCCGGCGGGGTGATCGGGGCCAGCATACCCGGTGTGCCTGCCATCATGTCGGGCCGGTCCGAGGCCCTGGGCTGGGGGATCACCTCGGCCTATCTGGACGACAGCGATGTGTTCATCGAAGAGTTGAACCCCGACGATCCCTCGCAGTATCGCACGCCGGACGGCTGGGCGGAATTCGAAACGCGCGGCTCGATCATTCGCATCAAGGATGAAGACCCGGTGACGCTGACCCTGCGCTGGTCACAAAACGGCCCCGTGCTGTCAGGCGCGCTCTATGATCTGGGCACTGTCACACCGCCCGGTCATGTCGCCACCCTTGGCTGGACCGCATTGGAGGCCGAAGACACCACCATGACCGCGGCGCTGCGCCTGATGCGCGCGCAGACGCTGGAAGAGGCGCTGGACGCAGGCGAGCTGTATGTCGCGCCCGCGCAGAACCTGATGCTGGCCACACGCGACCGAATCGCCATGCAGATGTTGGGGCGCATGCCACGTCGCAATGCCAACCATGAAACACTTGGACGTATGCCTGCACCCGGCTGGAAACCTGAAAACCGCTGGTTGGGCACTCTGCCCTATTCGGCCAATCCGCGTTTTCTGGACCCGGATTCGGGCATTCTGGGCAATACCAACAACAAGATCATCGAGCGGCCCTTTCCGCTGCATGTCAGCCATGACTGGGGCGACACCCAGCGCATAGAACGCTTCCAGCATCTGATGCGCCAGCGCAATGTCCATACCCGCGACAGTTTCATCGAAGCCCAGCTAGACGCTGTCAGCCCTGCCGCGCGGCTGCTCTTGCCGCTGGTGGCCGCCGATCTGTGGTTCTCGGGCGATGCTGCACCAGCAGGCACGCGCGCGCATCTGCGACAGCGCGCGCTGCGCCTGATGGCGGACTGGAATGGCGAAATGAACGAACACCTGCCAGAGCCGCTGATCTACGCGGCATGGATGCGCGAATTGCAGACTAGGCTGATCCGTGACGAGCTTGGCCCCTTGGCTGAACAGTTCACCCATGTCGATCCGGTGTTCATCGAACGCGTGTTCCGCGACACGGATGGCGCGGGTGAATGGTGCAATATCGTGCAATCATCAGTGCGCGAAACCTGCACCGATATCGCGATTGCCGCACTGGACGAGGCGCTGTTGCGCCTGTCGGAACGTTATGGCGAGGCGGTGGAAAGCTGGCGCTGGGGCGACGCGCATATGGCCACGCATCGTCATGCCGTTCTGGGCGACGTGCCGCTTGTGCGTCATTTCGTCAATATCCGCCAATCCACATCCGGGGGCGATCACACGCTGATGCGCGCCCGCACATCCGGGCGCGACCCCGACCCTTTCGCCAATGTGCATGGCGCGGTCTACCGCGGCGTCTATGATTTCGCTGACCCGGAAAGTTCGGTCTTTATCCTGTCCACAGGCCAATCGGGGCACCCGCTGTCACGCCATTACGACGATCTGGGCGATCTGTGGCGGCGGGGCGAGTATATCCCCATGACCCTTGACCCTGATCTGGCCCGCGGCGGCGCTGTTGGACTGACAGTACTACAACCTGCGCGCGACTGACCTACAGCGTTGCAAAGCTGTCACATTGAGAATTCACTTCGTTTACTTTCCGTAAGGTCACGAATGACAGAATGCCCTCAGATCGGTCATTCACAGCATATGCATGCCCGCATGTTGGGCAGATCGGAAAGAAGGAGGAGATTTCCGTGCGCAAGTCTATCGTAACCGGGCTTATGGCCCTTGTCGCAAGCCCGGCCCTTGCAGGTGGCATCGAACGCAGCCCGCAATCAATGGCGATCCTGTTTCAGGAAGGCAACTACCTTGAGTTCGGAGTGACGCATGCGCGTCCGCGCGTCAGCGGCACTGTGAACCAGCCTCCG
>SKGU01000162.1 GCA_007117255.1 Natronohydrobacter sp.
CAGGTTATGGGCCTTTTCGGGTTTCATTCTGACAGCTGGGGCGTTTTGCCTTCACCGCCGATGGGCTGCGCCTCGGCCAGTCTGATCTGACCGAAAACACAGTTTTCGGTTTGAGCAGAGTGGGAGAGGGCGAAGCCCGACCCACGGGCCTGATTGGGGCGCCGGGTTGGAGCGGCCCACAGCCGAAGGGGAGGACACGGCCTGATTGACCGGCCGGCCCGGACCTAGCGGTCAGGGCAGGTGCTGCCAGCGCCGTGACCGCTCGTCCAGGGGGCCATGCAGCCATGCGCATCGAAACCGAAATAGCGGGCATTCTCGTCATAGCTGCTCATCAACAGCGGCGGCTGCACCTCGACCGACAGCCAGTTGCCCAGTCCATCGGGGCGGACGCAGCCACGATATCCGTCCGGCTCGTCACGCCAGTCCCAGCCGCGGGTTTCGGCCGCGTCGATCATCATCTGGCGGCTGACGCATCCCTGCCCAAGCTGCGCCACGAAGGCGCGCGCATTCGCTCGGTTCGCGGTGGCGCTTTCGGTTCCGGCGCCATCGAGAGACAGGGTTACGACCGAGCCCAACCACAGCCATCCGAACAGAAATGCGAGGCCCCAGGGCAGCGCGAAGATCGTCACTTTCAGCAGGCGCTTCATCTTTTGCTTCCCCGCGTGTTACGGCTGTATGTTGTAAGATGCGCAACGAGGTTCAAAACCGAAAATACCTGCCGTGATCATAGTTGGACAGAAACCTCTGGCTGGGATCGTGGCCCCTTGCCTGTCTTTCATGGGGCCGCGTCAAAAAGTCCAATGACGGGCGCTCGGCTCCCTTTCAGCGTTGCCTTCGCTGGGCACCAAGGTCACCTTTTGCGAGGGTGGCGAAGGGAGCGACGCGCCTGGCCTGATGCGGTCACTCGTCGTGCGGCTGCAGACCGTCGCATGGTCAGGCAAAATATGCCAGTATCATTCAGACAGAAGTGCAAAAGCCTCCCACGGGGCAAGGCTGATCTGATCTGCGACCTGGTCCCGCGGTTGCACGTTGTGAACCAGAGACCTGCCGATGCAGCGGAGTCCCTCTGGAACGTCATAGACAACCTCCGTGTCCGAAAAATTCGCAACGACAGACAGGCGTTGCCCGTCTTGTTCCCGCGCATAGGCAAAGATTTTCGTATCGGCGACCGAAAAGGGAATAAACGCCCCCTGCGATACGATCGGCATCGTTCTGCGCAGTGAAATCAGCTTTCGGTAGATCGCAGTGATACCCTCTGGATCGGCCATATCCGCCGCCACGTTGATCGCTGGATAGTTCTCGTTGACAGCGATCCACGGTATCCCGGTTGAGAAGCCTGCATGCGCACCCGCCGACCATTGCATCGGGGTCCGCGCATTGTCACGCCCGTTTGCATTGGCACCGGCAATGAATTCGGCATGGGTCTGACCATCGGCGATAGCCTGATCGTAATGGCCGAATAATTCAACATCTCGGAAGTCTTCCAGGTGCTTGAACCGGGCATTGGTCATGCCGATCTCTTCGCCCTGATAGATGAAAGGTGTGCCCTTCATCAGATGAAGTATGATGGCCAGCAGCTTGGCCGAGCGCAGGCGGAATTCCTGGTCATTGGCGTATTTCGAAACCTGCCGAGGTAGGTCATGATTGGTCAGGAACAGCGAATTCCATCCGTCATCTGAAAGGGCCATTTGCCAGTCAAAGAAGGTTTTCCTGAACCGGGGCAGGTCAAATGGTTTGGGCTTCCATTTGCCGAATTTCGGATCCCAGCCGGATTTTACATGGTCAAACTGAAAGACCATCGACAATTCCTTGCGGCCTGATCCGCAATACAGAATGGCGGTTTCCGGCGTGGCGTTCCAGGATTCACCGATCGTGACCACATCGCGCCCGGCCAGCGTTTCGCGGTGCATTTCCTGCAAGTAATCATGCAATTGCGGCCCCTCGGCCATGATGCCTGCGTCAACATCCTTGCCGATCAGGTCGATCACATCCATACGAAAACCAGCGATTCCACGGTCGAACCACCAATTCATCATCTTGTAGATTTCGGCGCGCAAAGCCGGGTTGTTCCAGTTCAGGTCCGGCTGCTCCTTGGCGAACTGGTGCAGGTAGTATTTTCCAAGCTCTGGAACGTAAGTCCAGGCCGGGCCGCCGAAGCTCGATTGCAAATCATCCGGCAGCGGATTGTGACCGAAGCGGGGATTGCGCCAGATGAAATAGTCGTGCTCCGGCGCATCTTCCGATGCCAATGCTGCCTTGAACCACGGATGTTCGGAGGAGCAATGATTGACCACCAGATCCATCACGATGCCGATATTGCGAGCCTTCGCTTCGGTAATCAGCGCATCCAGATCGGCCAAAGTGCCGAATTCCGGGGCGATATCCTGATAATCGGAAATATCATAGCCGTTATCGACCATGGGCGATCGATAGACTGGCGACAGCCAGATGAAGCCGATCCCCAGTTCGGCAAGATAGTCGAGCTTGGAAATGATCCCCGGAATATCCCCGATCCCGTCACCATTGCTGTCGCAGAAACTGCGCGGGTAGATCTGATAGGCGGTGGCGGTTTTCCACCATGTTAGTTTCATGGGATTTACGTCCGTGGCATTGGCCTTTTGAAACGTCTTGGTCATGTAACGAGCCCTATCGTGGTTTTTCAGTTGCGGCTTTTGCCATTCGCGGATCCGGCGCCTGTCTTGCTGATCGCGAATCCGTTTCCCGCAAGGACAAGGTCGCCGGAATTGGTCCATTCGACGCGCTCAGCAAGAATTGTGTTTGCTTTTGTCCAACGCGCAACGACAGTCTGTTCCAGGGTCACTTGCTGATGGCCCAAATTGAATAAGCACCACAGATCTTTGCCCCGGCGCATACCAAGAACGCTTTCGGGCATGTCCAGGAACGTTGTCTCCAAGCTGTTGAGCGCGGGGGTGGCGCGACGCAAGGCGATCATCTTGCGGTAGAAGTGCAGCACTGCATTGTTGTCTTGCTCCTGCAGGTTGCAAGCCCTTGCCAGATGCGCGGGCTTGATGGGAAGCCATGTCCTTGGTGCTTTTGAAAAGCCGCCATGCGAGTCCGAGGCAGACCATGGAATGGGCGTTCGCGCCCCGTCGCGTCCGGGGTTTTCAGGCCAGAAGACCAGTCCTTCGGGATCGACCAATTCGTGAAAATCCAGCTGCGACTGGGGAAGACCAAGCTCCTCGCCTTGATAGATGCAGACCGAACCGGGCAGGGACAAGAGCAGCGCAGCTGTCAGGCGCGCGAAGGCGTCCTCGCAGACCGCGTGCCCGGCCCAACGGCTCACATGTCGGATGACGTCGTGATTGCTGAACGCCCAGCAAGGCCAGCCCCCGCGCGGGTCGTGAATGATCGCATTGATTTCACGCGCGAAGCGCGCCGGACTGAATTCGGGCATCATGAGGGCAGTGTTATAGGCCATGTGCAGGCGCTGGCCCGAAGTATATTGGATCAGCACCTCCGCAGGATTATGCGCTTCACCGATCTCACCGATAAAGGCGCGGTCCTCGTATTCGTCCAGCACGGCGCGCAGCCGTTCCATGACCGCCAGCGCTTCGGGTTGATTCTTGCTGTGGATCGGATGTTGCATGTCATAGGTCTTGATGTCCGGCGCTGATTTGGGACGACTATCAACGGGATTGTCGCGCAGGTTTTGATCATGGCAAATATGGTTGATGGCATCGAGCCGGAAGCCATCCACACCGCGCTCCAGCCAGAAGCGCATGACGGATATGATCCAATCCAGCACTTCGGGGTTGTGCAGGTTCAGGTCGGGCTGTTCTTTCAGGAAGTTGTGGAAGTAATACTGCCTGCGCCGCGCGTCCCATGTCCAGGCTGGGCCGCCGAAGATAGATTGCCAGTTGTTTGGGGGCGTGCCGTCAGGTTTCGCATCGGCCCAGACATACCAGTCGGCCTTGGGGTTGTTGCGCGATGTCCGGCTTTCCTTGAAAAAGGGATGCTGGTCGGAACTGTGCGAATAGACCTGATCCAGAATGACCTTCAGTCCAAGCTCATGCGCCCGCGCGACCAGCACGTCGAAATCGGCAAGCGTGCCGAAGCTGGGGTCAATGTCGCAGTAATCGGACACGTCATAGCCCATGTCTTTCATCGGTGATGTGAAGATCGGTGAAAGCCAGATCGCATCGGCGCCAAGAGAGGCAACGTGATCGAGCCTGCGCGTGATCCCGCGCAGATCGCCCGCCCCGTCGCCATCGTCATCCTGAAATGAGCGGGGGTAGATCTGATAGATGACTGCGTAGCGCCACCAGTCTGGAGTCTGTGCCATAGGCATTCCTTTCGACTCGATTGACCGAAACGTTTCGGTTTGTGGTAGCTGATTGGAATCCGCTTGTCCAATGCTGTATAGCGAACACACTGTGGAAGGGCAGACATGGCAACTTTGCGTGACTTGAGCAAACATCTGGGCATTTCGGTCACGCAGGTCAGCCGTGCGCTGAACGGGCATGACGATGTCAGCGAGGCGACGAAGCAGCGTGTGATGGACGCGGCGCGGGAACTTGGCTACAGTGCAAACATCTCTGCGCGGATGCTGAAATCAGGGCGCTCCGGCATCGTTGCGATGGTGGTGGATGTCGCGGTCGAGCGCGACGTGCCCGATGTGCTGATGGCCGGGGTTTTCGGCCTGTCGACAAGTTTCGCGCGCCGTGACATGCAATTGATCTTGCACGCCATGCCTGAAGGCAGCGACCCGGTCGAGACTCACGCGAAACTCGCGCGCAGCGGCCTGATCGATGGTTTCATCATCGTTAATCCGGAAGTCCCGGAAGATCCGCGAATTGCATTTCTGGACCGCGAGAATGTCCCTTTCGTCGTGCATGGGCGCGACCGGATCGCGCCGGATTATCCCTATGTCGATATCGACAACCACATGGTTGGATATATGCTGACGCAGTATCTTCTGGGTCTGGGGCATCGCAGGATTGCAGTATTGGAGGGCGTTGAAGGGGCCGCATTCAGCACAGCGCGCTTGTCAGGCCATGTTGCGGCGCTCGCAGAAGCCGGTTTCGCGCCCAGTGCGGAACTTGTGCGGCAAGCCCAGATGACAGAGGTGATCGGGCGTCAGTCGATGCATGAGTTGTTGTCACTTCGTGACCCTCCGACAGCGGTCATTGCTGGAAATACCATGCTGGCCGCCGGAATCTACGCTGCAATAGCGGAGCACGGGTTTCAGGTGGGTCGCGACATTTCAGTGGTGGCGCATGATGACCGTTTGCCGCGACTGCCAGCAGAGGATTTCACGCCTGCATTGACCGTGACGGAATCTGCAATCTTTGCGTCGGTCGAGCCGCTGGTCGAATTGCTGATCGGCCGGATCGCGGCACAGCAGCCGGCGACCGCAGCGCGCATTTTGCCTGTGTCCTTTGTTGAGCGCGACTCTGCACAAAGGCGGTGACAGCTTTCAAACCTGCGAAAGCATTTGACCGAATCGCTCTTCCATGGCAGGCAACCGAAACGTTTCGGAAAAGCGTCCCGCATGAGGAGGAGGAAATTCATGCCCCGATCAACAATCTCTGCCCGCACCTCATCTGCCCCTATACTGTGCCTGACTGCGCTACTGCTTGGCAGCACGGCGCAGGCGAATGATCTGATCTTCACACCTGGTGAAGGTCCGTTCAGTTGGGATGCTTATGACGCTTTTGCCGCAGCGCATGATTTTTCCGGTCAGACCTTGCGCATCGGCGGTGCCTCGACCGGCGAGGACAAGACCAAACTCGACAACATGATCGCCTATTTCAACGCGGCGACCGGGGCGAATGCGGTGCTGTCAGGTTCCGAAAGTTTCGAACAGGATATTGTGATCGGGTTTCAGGCCAATTCCGCCCCTGACATCGCGATGTTCCCTCAACCCGGTCTGGCGCGAGACATGGCAGCCGCGGGCAATCTGGCCGCTTTGCCCGAGGGCACGGCCGACTGGTATCGCGACAGTTTCGCTGCCGGGCAAAGCTGGGCGGATCTGGCCACATTCACCGGGCCTGACGGAGCAGAGGCCGTCTATGGCATTTTCTTCGGTGTCGATGTGAAATCGCTGGTCTGGTATGTGCCCGAGAATTTCGAAGAAAGCGGCTACGATATTCCACAGAGCATGGAAGAACTGAAAGCCCTGACGCAACAGATTGCTGATGACGGGCTGACGCCCTGGTGCATCGGGTTCGCCTCGGGTGCGGCGACAGGCTGGCCCGGCACAGACTGGATCGAGGATCTGATGTTGCGACTGCATCCGGTCGAAGTCTATGATGACTGGGTGAGCAATGAGATGCCCTTCGATGACCCACGAGTGATCGAGGCATTTGAAGCCTTTGGCTGGTTTGCGCTGAACGACGCTTTCGTTTCTGGTGGGCCCTCTGGCGTGGCCTCCACCGATTTCCGCGATAGCCCCAACGGTTTGTTCAGTTTCCCGCCCGCATGCCTGATGCATAAACAGGCGTCTTTCATCCCGACCTTTTTCAATGCCGGGATCACGGTTGGCGAGGATGTCGATTTTTTCTATTTCCCGGCCTATGAAAGCCGCGATCTTGGCACGCCGATCATGGGGTCGGGCGGGTTGGTCGCCGCGACCAATGATCGCGATGTGTCCATGGGCTTTCTGGAGTTCCTGAAAACACCCTTCGCGCATGAAGTGGCGATTGCACAGGCGCAATTCCTGACCGCGCATCTGGGCGCGAACCCCGAGGCCTATGCCTCCGGCCCGCAGCGGGCCTTGGGAGAGATCCTGACCGACGCCACGACCTTTCGCTTTGATGGCTCGGACCTGATGCCGGGCGAGATCGGCACATCCGCCTTCTGGACCGGGATGGTCGATTTTGTCACCGGAACACCAGCCGAAACGGTCACCCGCAACATCCAGGCGCGCTGGAGCCAGATCAGGTAAGGTTGGGCCCAGGACGCTGGCCGGTGCTGTCTGGCAGCACCGGCTTTTTCTTCATCAGCGTGATGCCTTTATGAAGGTCGACGGATACTTTCCGTTCGCATTGCATCATTTTCCCGCATTTTGCGCTGTCCGCTTTGCATGCCGATCATGCTGCTACAGCGAAGGATCGTGAGTGGATGGCGCTGAAGACAGGCAGGTCCGCATAGTAGGGGCAGATGCACTGCGCCCTTACTCTCGGTGCCTCGTCAATCGACCCCGCGCGCGAGAGACGCAAAAGCAGCGGGTGTCTGCTTCAGAAATCATGCAGGTCGATGCGGCTGTCGCCATTTCGGTCCAGCATGGCGAACAGGCGCGTGGTCGCCGTCAGGAACTCCTCGCGCGAGATGCGTCCGTCACCATCGGCATCATTGAATTCGATCGACATGGCGGCATGGATGATCGCGCCGGTCGGGTTGGCATTCTGGCCCTGTCCTCGACGGCCCTCGCCTTGTCGCTCGGCGCGGTTCTCGGCCTGACGCTCAACGCGCAATTCCCCTTGG
>SKGU01000133.1 GCA_007117255.1 Natronohydrobacter sp.
ATCGGATGCAGGCTTTCGGGGGAAATATAGAACTCGGCTGCTGACATACCCGCCTCTTTGCGTTGCCTGTGCCTTGTTCCCCAAGACACAGAGGGAGACCGCTACAATTTCACGCGCCTCTGTGTGCGCTTACTAGATATGGTGTGCCCAAACAATCTTTCTGTAAAGAGAAAATTGAACGCATATGCAGAAATCTGGGGATAAGTGCGCCCGGTGGCCTACACCACGCATGATTGACGAGATGGCAGATTCGGGTACGGCCTTGGCCAAAGTGCCGCAGCAAGCCAGAGTCCGCGCTGGTTATGCCTGCCCGACGATCGCCAGAAAGCTGTCGATTTCGGCTTCGGTCGTACACCAGCTTGTGACAAGCCGGACGCTGACACTATCAGCGTCATTCTGATGATCAGGCCATAGGAAATATTGCGCCTCAGCCTTTTGCAGCGCCTCATGCGTCGCGCGGGGCAGGGTGGCGAACAGCATATTGCCGCCACGCGTGAACATCAGCCGACCCTGAAGCCCGGCTTCCAGCCGCGCGGCCATTGCATTGGCATGGCGTGCGAGATCAAGCCACAGATCATCCTCCAGCCAGGCCGCCATTTGCGCGGACAGGAAGCGGTGTTTTGACCACAGATGCCCCGCGCGTTTGCGGCGCAGTTGCATTTCCCAGGCGCGGGCGGGGTCAAAGATCACCAGCGCCTCGACCCCTATGCAGCCGTTCTTGGTGCCCCCCAGGGACAGAATGTCCACACCTGCACGCCACGTCATGTCTGCGGGTGTGCACCCTTCCGCAACAAGTGCATTGGCAAAGCGTGCTCCGTCCAGATGCACAGGCAAGCCATGGGCGCACGCGATATCGGTCAGCGCATGGATTTCGGCCAAGCTGTAGCATGTGCCGCATTCGGTCAGGTTGGTCAGGCTCAGGCAACCGGGCTGGACATTGTGCACAACGCCGCGCCCCGCGCGCGTCAGAGTATCGGCCAGCGCATCAGGATTGATCTTGCCCTCCGTGCCAGACACCTGCACCAGTTTTGCCCCGCCTGTGTAGAATTCAGGCGCACCGCATTCATCGACTTCGATATGCGCGAGGGTATGGCAATATACTGCCCCCCAGGGCGGGCAAACTGTTGCCAGTGCAAGTGCATTTGCGGCCGTCCCGGTTGTCACCAGCAGGACTTCGGCCTCTGGTGCTTCAAACAGGGTGCGTATGCGCGCGCGGACCTTGTCCATCAGCGCATCAGTTCCGTAGCCGGACGCATAGCCGTGATTGGCGCGCACCATCGCATCCATGATCGTTGCAGGAATGCCAGAAGTGTTGTCAGATGCGAAGTACATGGGCGCATTGCTGTTTCAGGCTGGTGGCAAAGTCAAGAGGGCTGGCGGGTTGACAGCACGCAGGTCAGTGCGCATATCCCTGAAAAGACAGGAGCAAGCCCCAATGTTTATTCAGACGGAATCGACCCCGAATCCCGCGACGCTGAAGTTCCTGCCCGGTCAGGATGTGCTGGGTCTGGGCACAGCGGATTTCCCGAACGCTGATGCTGCGCATGCCTCGCCGCTTGCGAAAAGGCTGTTTCAGGTCACGGGCGTAACCGGTGTGTTTCTGGGCAGTGATTTCATTACCGTGACAAAAGCTGATGATGTTGAATGGCAGCATATGAAGCCTGAAGTCCTTGGCGCGATCATGGAGCATTTCCAGTCCGGCAAAGCCGTGATGGAAGGTGAAGCTGAATCCGCTCATGCCGCGCATGACGGACCTGATTCTGCGATCGTGGGGCAGATCAAGGAATTGCTGGACAGCCGCGTGCGCCCCGCTGTGGCGCAGGATGGTGGCGATATCACGTTTCACGGGTTCGAGCGCGGTGTCGTTTACCTACATATGAAAGGGGCCTGTGCGGGCTGCCCGTCATCGACCCTGACGCTGAAAATGGGGATTGAGAACCTGTTGCGCCACTACATCCCTGAAGTGGTCGAGGTGCGACCGGTTGCGGTGTGATACGCTGATATTGGGCTTTGACACATCGGCCGCGCATTGCGCGGCCGCTTTGGTGTGTGGCGATCAGGTTCTGGCGCATCTTTGCGAGGATATGGCGCGCGGTCAGGCCGAACGGCTAGTCCCGCTGCTGGAAGAGGTCTTGGCGCAAGGTGGCGCCAGTTGGGCCGATCTGGGCGGCCTGGGTGTCGGCACAGGGCCGGGCAATTTCACTGGCATTCGCATTTCGGTCGCGGCGGCACGCGGGCTGGCGCTTGGATTGGGTGTACCTGCCATTGGCGTCAGTCTGTTCGAAGCGCGCGCCTATGGTCTGCCACGACCAGTTCATGTTGTCGAAGATGCCAGGCGTGGCATGGTCTATGCGCAGCGCTTCGGACAGTCGCCCGACGGGCCTGTCTTGTGGGACAGTTCAGAAATCGGCGTTGATGCGGGTGCATCTGTAGTCGGCAGTGCGGCGGAATTTGTGGCCGGTCTGAGCGGGGGAACGATTCTGTCCCCCGCAGTGCCTGTGGCCGTTGCTATTGCACTGATTGCGGCGCGTCGGCTGGATCAACCACAGTCGCGTCCTGCGCCGCTCTATCTGCGGGCTGCGGATGCTGCACCTGCCTCTGATCTGCCGCCGCGCTTGCTGTCATGACGCCAGACGAGCTGGCGTCAATTCATGCTGATGCGTTTTCCATCCCGCCGCCATGGTCGGCACTGGACTTTACCGGATTTCTTGCTGATCCCGCCTGTTTTTTGTGCGCTGCGGAGAAGGGTGCACAGGTGCAGGCTTTTGCCCTGTTCCGGGTCGCCGCAGATGAAGCCGAATTGCTGACAGTGGCCACGCAGACCGATGCGCGCCGCCAGGGACTGGGGCGTGCTGTGGTTCAGGCGGGTCTTGCCGAAGCACAGCGTCGTGGCGCTACACGGTGCTATCTGGAAGTGGCCGCGAACAATGCCGAAGCCCGCGCCCTTTATCGCGCAGTTGGATTTTCCGAACAGGGCAGGCGGCCTGGCTACTACCGTGTCCCGTCATGCCCACCTGTCGATGCGCTGGTCTATTGCGCGCTTTTGCATGATCCCTCCGCGTCAATTCCGGATCACACACGGCACCGCATTATTTTGTATTGACCGTCTGATCAAATGCAGCGTTAATCGGGGTCGACCGCCCAGTCGATAGGGCAGCAAAACCGCGCTTTGTCAGTGGGTCACCCATTGCCAAAGGCCCAACAGGAGTAATCTGTATGAAACCCGTCAGAACACTGTTCGTTTCCGTTTCCAGCTTTGCGCTGATGGGCGCTATCGCCCATGCTGACCCGGCGCTTATGTTCGATCTTGGGGGGAAATTTGACAAATCCTTCAACGAGGCTGCCTATAATGGGGCCGAACGCTGGAAGGCGGAAACAGGCGGCAGCTACCGCGATATCGAAATGCAGGCCGCTGCGCAGCGGGTGCAGTTCGCGCGTCGTCTGGCCGAATCCGGCTCTAACCCGGTCGTGGTTATGGGATTCCAGAATGCCCCCACACTCGAAGAAGTGGCCCCGGATTACCCTGACACGTCCTTCGTTCTGATTGATGCGGTCGTTGACCTGCCCAATGTCCGCTCGGTCGTCTTTGCGGAACATGAAGGCAGCTATCTGGTGGGGATGCTGGCTGCGATGGCCAATGAGACCGGGACAATCAGCTTCGTGGGCGGCATGGAAATTCCGCTGATCGCGAATTTCGCCTGCGGTTATGCTCAGGGTGCGAAGGCGGTGAACCCTGATATCAATGTCATCGTGAATTACACTGGCGACACGCCTGCAGCATGGAATGACCCTGTGCGCGGTGGTGAAATTGCCCGCGCGCAGATCAGTCAAGGCTCTGATGTGATATTTGCCGCTGCAGGGGGCACAGGGCTTGGCGTGCTGCAGGCCGCAGCCGATGCTGAAGTCTTTTCGATCGGGGTGGATTCGAACCAGAACTATCTGCATCCCGGCTCTGTGCTGACATCCATGCTGAAACTCGTCGATCAGGCGGTTTACGACGCATTCACCGAAGGCCCCGGTCTGGAGACTGGCGTTGTGACCATGGACCTGGCGGCTGGCGGTGTGGGCTATGCGCTGGACGAGCATAATGCTGATCTGATCTCGGACCAGATGCAGGAAGCTGTCGAGGCGGCCAAAGCATCTATTGTCGCGGGTGAGGTCACTGTGCATGACTACCGCACCGATAGCACCTGCCCGGCATTCTGATCCGCAGATGTCTGCAAACACCACTGACATGATGCGGCAGGACACTGCCGCATCACAGCCATACGCGATAGAATTGCGCGGGGTTTCAAAGGCTTTCGGACCTGTTCAGGCCAACAAGAACATCTCGATCAAGGTGCGGCGCGGCACGATACACGGCATTGTAGGCGAGAATGGTGCGGGCAAATCGACGCTGATGTCGATCCTATACGGGTTTTACCGTGCCGATGCTGGCGATATTCTAATCAATGGCAAGCCGACCGAAATACCCGACAGCCTGTCGGCGATCCGTGCGGGTATCGGGATGGTCTTTCAGCATTTCAAGCTGGTCGAGAGTTTCACGGTTCTGGAAAACGTTATCCTTGGCGCCGAAGGCTCTGCGCTGTTGCGCCCGTCACTGGCCAAGGCGCGCGGGTTGCTGAAGGATCTGGCGCGCGAATTTGAATTGAATGTCGACCCTGATGCGTTGATAGAAAATCTGTCGGTCGGGCATCAGCAGCGCGTCGAAATCCTCAAGGCGCTTTATCGTGAAGCTGATATTCTTATTCTCGATGAACCGACCGGCGTGCTGACCCCCGCCGAGGCGGATCATCTGTTTCGTATTTTGCGCGGGTTGAAAGAGCAGGGCAAAACGATCATCCTGATCACACATAAACTGCGTGAAATCATGGAGATAACGGACGAAGTTAGCGTAATGCGCCGCGGTGAGATGGTGGCCACGCGGCAGACACAGGACACCAGCCCGACGGAACTTGCTGAGTTAATGGTAGGCCGTAAGGTCTTGTTGCGCGTCGATAAAACCCCTGCGGAACCCAAGGATGAAGTGCTGCGGGTCGAAGGTCTGCGACTGCTGGATAGTCAGGGGGTCGAGCGCTTGCGCGGCCTTGATTTCGGCATTCGTGCAGGCGAAATCCTTGGCATCGCCGGGGTCGCGGGAAATGGTCAATCCGAACTGCTGGAAGCGCTGGCCGGTTTGCGCCCTGCCGAAGGCAAGGCATGGCTGCATGGCCAGCCGCTTCCGCTGTCGGGCGCGGGCTGCGACGGGCAATCCCGGCGCGCGCGGCGCATCGCGCATGTCCCCGAAGACCGTCACCGGCGCGGCCTGGTGCTGAACTTCCATGCCTGGGAAAACGTCGCGCTCGGCTATCATAATGATCCGGCCTATAATCCGACGGGCTGGAAAATGAATAATGACGCAATCCGCGAGGATGCGCGCGGCAAGATCGAGAGTTTCGATGTGCGCCCGCCGGATTGCTGGCTGAAAGCCAGTGGCTTTTCCGGCGGCAACCAGCAAAAGATCGTTCTGGCGCGCGAAATAGAGCATGAACCCGACCTTTTGCTGGTGGGTCAGCCGACGCGCGGTGTGGATATCGGCGCGATTGAATTCATTCACCAGCGCTTGATCCGGTTGCGCGATGCAGGCGCGGCAGTGCTGCTGGTCTCGGTGGAACTCGATGAGATCATGGCGCTGTCTGACAGGATTCTTGTCATGTTTGACGGGCGCATAATGGGTGAGCGTCTGCCAGAGGCAACAGATGCGCGGGAGCTTGGGCTGTTGATGGCGGGTATGGCATGAGCAAACCGGGCAAATTGCCACATTGGGCGGATGTGACGCTGGTGCCGCTGACATCCGTGTTGATCGCGTTTATCCTGTCTGCAATCCTGATCTGGGCTATTGGCGAAAGCCCCTGGGCGGCTGTAAAGCTGATGGTCGAAGGGGCGTTCGGGTCCAGCTACGGCTGGGGCTACACGCTGTTTTATGCCACGAATTTCATGTTCACCGGGCTGGCTGTGGCAGTGGCCTTTCAGGCGCGGCTGTTCAATATCGGTGGTGAAGGGCAGGCGCTGCTTGGTGGCTTGGGCGTGGCACTGGTCTGTCTGTATATCCCATGGCCGCATTGGTCGCTGGCGCTGATCGCGGCCTGTCTGGGGGCGGGGCTGTTCGGGGCAGCATGGGCCTTCATCCCCGGCTATCTGCAAGCAAAACGCGGCAGTCATATCGTGATCACGACGATCATGTTCAATTTTATCGCGGCGTCTGTGCTGGGCTATGTTCTGGTCAATATTTTGCGCCCGCAAGGGTCGCAAGACCCGTCCTCGCCGCGTTTTCCGTCGGATATCGCACTGCCGAAGCTGCATGAAATCCTCAGCCCGCTGGGGATTCCCTTTTCGACTGTGCCGCCGGTGAACATCTCGTTACTGATTGCTGTGGCAATGTGCTTTGGCGTCTGGTTCATGCTGTGGCGCACACGGCTGGGCTATCAGATCCGCGCGTTTGGTGAATCCGAGCCTGCGGCGGAATATGCAGGCATCAGTCCGGCGCGCATTACAATTTATGTCATGCTGATTTCCGGCGCATTGGCCGGGTTGATGGCAGTCAATTCGGTTATGGGCGAACAACAAAGACTGGTTCTGAATGCGGTCGAGGGGGCGGGTTTCATCGGCATTGCCGTGGCGCTGATGGGGCGCAATCACCCGTTCGGGGTGTTTCTCGCCTCGATCCTGTTCGGGTTTCTGTATCAGGGCGGGGCGGAGCTGGCGCTCTGGACTGGAATCCCACGCGAATTGATCGTGGTCATTCAGGCGCTGGTGATCCTGTTCACGGGCGCACTGGATAATCTGGTGCGCATGCCGCTGACCCGGCTGTTTGCTGTGATGGGAGCGCGCTGATGGATCTGATGATCATGGTTCAGGTGCTGGAATCGACAGTGCGGCTGGCCACGCCCTTGCTGTTTGCCTGTCTGGCCGGGTTGATTTCCGAGCGCGCGGGCGTGTTCGATATCGGTCTGGAAGGCAAGATGCTGGTTGCCGCCTTCATGGCGGCTTCAATCGCTTTCGTGTCAGGCAATGTCTGGATCGGGGTCGCGGCGGCGGTGGCTGTGTCGGTGGGCATGTCGCTGATCCACGGGCTGGCCTCGATCACCTTCCGGGGCAATCAGTTGATTTCCGGTGTCGCGATAAACTTTCTGGCGGCGGGGATCACAGTGGTGATCGCGCAGAACTGGTTCCGGCAGGGCGGGCGCACGCCGTCACTGTCGGGCGATGCGCGCATGGCGCGGATCGATCTGCCCTTTGCGGGCGCCTTGCGCGACGTGCCTGTGATTGGGCCAATTTATCACGGGATCCTGTCAGGGCATGCATTGCTGGTCTATGTGGCGTTTTTATGCGTGCCGCTGACCTGGTATCTGCTGTTTCGCACCC
>SKGU01000039.1 GCA_007117255.1 Natronohydrobacter sp.
GAAAGGGCGGGTTCATGACAATTCCGCCCAGCGGCGCTGGCGGGGGGAAGGTGCAGGCATCTGCCCAGTGAAACCTTGCACGCGGGTCGGAAATCGTGGCGCGCGCCAGAGCGAGGGCCTGCGCTTCCGCCTCGAGCAGATGCATTTCCTCGACGCCTTTGCGCGCCAGACAGGCGGCAGACAGATAGCCCCAGCCCGCGCCCAGATCACCCATGCGTGCGGGCAATGTATCTGGTAACGCTTGCGCCAGAAGTGCAGAGCCGGGGTCAATCCCATCGGCGGAGAAGACCCCCGGCAGGGTCTGAAAGCGCCCCAGAAGGGGGTCTTCCAGCGTCAGGGGTTGCGCGCGCCAGTCGCTGAAATCCGCATCACCGGGGGCAAACCAGAACAGTTTGCCATGCGCTTTCGACACTGTGCCCTGAACTTCGGTGCGCGCGCGCACGGATTTCAGCACAGCCTCGACACCATCGGTTTTCTGTCCATCCACCAGCACCAGAGCGGCGCCTTGTGCGATGGCTTCGGCAATGAGGGCCAAACCTTCTGCTTTGGCGCGTGGCAGGCAGACCAGCGCGACGGGGGCTGCAACAGCGGTCGCACTGACTGACCAGCCCATCTGCGTCAGCGCATCGAAATCAGGTCGGAAGCTCTGCACCATCTGCACCTCGGCAGGCCTGAGCGGCGCAAAGTCTTCACCTGCGCGCGGCCGATATACAGAAATCGTGCCATCGGGCAGCGACAGGCCGCCGTCAGGGGCAAGCGCCAGCCGGGCCGCGCGCGGCGCGGGGTCGGAGAATATTGGTATGGTCGGGGTCATGGCGCGCGCAGCGGCCCTTATTCCTTTTCCAGCGTGCATTGCAGCGGATGTTGGTGACGCCGCGCAAAATCCATCACCTGCGCGACCTTGGTTTCGGCGACCTCATACGAGAAGACACCGACAACAGCCAGACCTTTCTTGTGCACTGTCAGCATGATGTCGAAGGCCATTGCATGCGACATTCCGAAAAAGCGTTCCAGCACATGCACGACGAATTCCATCGGGGTATAGTCGTCATTCAGCAGCATCACCTTGTACATGGGCGGGCGCTGGGTGCGCGTGCGTGTCTTTGTGACGACAGCGCCGTCATTCTCAGGGCCGTTTTTGTCGGTATCTGACAGGACAGGGGCGAAGGGCATAAAGGTCATCTGCTCTTTCAGCGGCTGGAATGCATGTTAATCTCTCAATATAGCGTAACCTATGGCACAGAAAAGACCCATGCCAAAAAGGCAGGATGGAAGATGACCCGCATCACCACGATTGGCTTTGATGCAGATGATACGCTTTGGCACAACGAGCGCTTCTTTCGCATGACCCAGGATCGTTTCGCAGGCCTGCTTGCCGATTACACAGATCGTGAAACCCTGATGGCGCGGCTGCTGGACGCAGAGCGGCGCAATCTGGGGCAGTATGGCTTTGGTGTGAAAGGCTTCGTTCTGTCGATGATCGAAACCGCAATCGAAGTGACGCAAGAGCGCGTGCCTGCCAGTGTCATTGCCGAATTGCTGGCTGCCGGGCAGGATATGTTGCGCTATCCGATCGACTTGCTGCCGCATGCGCATGAGGCCGTGTCGGCGCTTGCATCGTCGCACCGTGTGGTTCTGATCACCAAGGGGGATTTGCTTGATCAGGAACGCAAACTGGCGCAATCGGGTCTGGGGAATATGTTTGACGCGGTCGAAATCGTCTCGGAGAAGACACCCCGCGTTTATGCTGAAATATTCACCCGCCACGGCGAAGGACCGGAAGCGGCACTTATGGTCGGCAATTCGATGAAATCGGATGTGATCCCGCCGATCATGGCTGGGGGCTGGGGCGTGCACGTGCCACATGGACTGGAATGGGAGATCGAGGCGGCAGAGCCGCCAAGCACGCATCCGCGTTTCAGATTGATTGCATCGCTTGGTGAACTGCCGGACCTGATTGGCTGGGTTGACGGCAGTTGACCGGCTTAGGGGTGGATATTGTGGTCCTGTGATCCAATGACACAATATTTTCTGGATTTTGGTTTAAGAAAACAATAAAACGCATTGAAAATTCATGCTTTTCCTGTGGCGTGCTCCGTGTTATTCTAATCTGCAGCAGTTGACCCGTATAAAAACAATCGCGGGCAAGGACAGAGGCATAGAATGCAGGCGCACCCCACGCGAGTTTTTCGCCATGTCTTCGCGTTGGCATGGTTCACATTTGCGACATTTGTGGCTGGCGGGGTGCAGGCCGCGCCATATGCAGCCATGGTCATGGACGCGCGCAATGGTGAAGTCATCTTCGCGCGCAATCACGACACCAAGCTGCACCCGGCCTCGCTGACCAAGATGATGACACTCTATGTTGCTTTTGAGGCAATCAAGCATGGCGAAGTCACGCTGGACACGCAGTTCACAACCAGTCAGCGCGCGGCGGGGACATCCTGCGTGTGTCTGGGTCTGCGCCCCGGTCAACGCATTTCGCTGCGCTACCTGATTCGCGCGGCGGCCCTACGGTCTGCCAATGACGCGTCAGTGGTGATTGCCGAGGGGATTTCCGGCTCTGTCGAGGCGTTTGCCGAGCGGATGACCCGCACCGCCCGCGCGATGGGCATGCAGAATACAACGTTTCGCAACCCGCATGGGCTGACCCAAGCGGGTCATGTCTCGACCGCGCGCGACATGACCATTCTGGGCCGCCAGCTTTATTTCGACTATCCGCAATATTTCAACATTTTCTCGCGGCGCAGTGATGATGCGGGCGTGGCGCATGTGCCAAATACCAACCGCCGTTTTCTGGATGCCTATTCGGGTGCGAACGGGATCAAGACAGGTTACACGCGCGCGGCAGGCTTCAATCTGACGGCCTCTGCCGAGCGCGGCAGCAAGCACATCATCGCCACCATGTTTGGCGGCAGCTCGACGGCTGCGCGCAACGCCCATGTGGCAGAGCTTCTCGATATCGGTTTCAGCCGCGCTGCGACACGCGTTGCGACCCGTGCGCCGCGCACACCGGCCTATCAGGGCCGGGGGACCGTTGCTGTTGCCTCTGCACCTGCCAGCCCACCTGCCAATGGTGATGATGATCCCGGCGCAGCCGCCAAGACCATCCGTCTGCAAATGGCTGTGCGCAAAAGTCCGCGCCCCTTGCCACGTCCGGTCAAGGCTCCGACTGAAGATCTGTTGCTTGCCGTGCGAGAGAGCGTCGATACGACGGTTGCCCAACTTGCGGTTGTCGCACAGGATACCAACGCGCCAGAGGTATTGGCCGTAACTCCGCCTGCGCGCGCCACAGTCATGGCGCCTGAACCGGACCCGACGCCGGAAGAACAGCTTGCGGCCGCGGTCGCGGCGGGTTTCTCGCTGGCTGATCCTGATGAGGTGGTCCTCGATGACCCAGTCGAGGTTGCTGCCCTCGATGAAAGCGAGGCTGCCGCCGAAGAACTGCCCTTCGCAATGGTTGGGGCCGAAACGGAGATTTCCCAGCAGAGCGATGCTGTTGAAATCGCTGTCGCTGCGGCCACACAGTCCAGCGTACAGCCCCGCCAGCGGCCCGATACGCTGGATGTCAAGGCTCTGACCCCGGAACCCACAGTGGCAGAGGCGCAGCCAAGGCCAGAGACTGTGCTGTCGTCAGACTCTGGTGATGAGCCGACCCTTGCGCTTGCCTTGGATCAGTCAGGTGATGGCGTGGTTGATCTTGGCGACGATGTGACATGGATCGGTGCACCTGACACGATCCTTGGCGAGGAATACACCGCCCTTGCGTCGGTGCATGATGAATCACTGTCGGGTGATGAGATGGCGATGATGATGGATGTTGTTGAGCCGATGCGCTTCAATGTCGATCTTGACATGCCGCCGCCACCTGTCGTGGCACCGGCGCCTGCTGTCGATCCCGGAATCGTTCTGACCAGTACGCCGCTCATTGCGCCGGATATTGGCGAACGGCAGGCCATAGCGGCTGTTGTTGAAGCGCATGTAGACAGCGAAACGCGGGTTGTCTCGCGCCTGTCTACGTCAGATGGGGGGCGCTTATGGGGCGTCTCGCTTGGCCAGTTCAATTCACGCGCAGCCGCCGAGCGCAGCTTGATCACAGTCAAGATGGCCGAAGCTGCGTCGCTGGGCAATGGGGTCAGCCGTATCCGTCAGGCCAGTGGCCGGTTTGAGGCATCCTTTGCGGGGCTGACACAGGCAGAGGCAGAGCGCGCCTGTTTGCGCTTGACCGCGCGCGCGATGGATTGCGCTGTCGCGACCCCGTGATCGCTCTGGTCAGACGAGGGCGGGGCGCGCTATGACTGCGCCATGCCCGCATTGTGCCGTGACTGCCTGACCCAATATGATACCGGGCCGCGCTGCCCGTCCTGCCATTCGCCGCGCGTGGTGGCGAATGCGGAATTGTTCGATCTGTCCATCGCGCATATGGATTGCGATGCGTTTTATGCCAGCGTCGAGAAACGCGACAATCCGGGATTGCGCAACAAGCCTGTGATTGTGGGGGGCGGCAGTCGGGGTGTGGTGACAACCGCCTGCTACATTGCACGCATCCACGGGGTGCGCTCTGCGATGCCCATGTTCAAGGCGCTCAAGCTCTGCCCGGAAGCTGTGATCGTGAAGCCGCGCTTTGAGGCATATTCGGCAGCCTCGCGCGAGATCCGTGCAATGATGGAAGAGTTGACCCCGGCCATTGAGCCGCTGTCTCTGGACGAGGCGTTTCTTGATCTCTCCGGTACAGCGCGATTGCACCACGCGCCGCCCGCTGTAATGCTGGCGCGATTGGTGCAGCGGATGGAGCGCGAGTTGCGGCTGTCAGGCTCGGTCGGGCTGTCGCATAACAAGTTTTTGGCCAAGATTGCTTCTGATCTGGACAAGCCGCGCGGGTTTTCCGTGATCTCGCAGGCGGAAACCGCGCAGTTTCTGCGCGGCAAGCCTGTCAGCATCATCTGGGGGGTCGGGTCGGCGACGCGTGCACAACTTGACCGCGCGGGGATCGCATCCATTGATGATCTGCTGCGCTGGGATCAGGCGCAGCTTGTCGCGCGGTTCGGCAGCATGGGGTTGCGCCTGTGGCAACTGGCGCGCGGACAGGATGCACGCCGTGTCGCCCCGGACCGCGCGGTGAAATCCATCTCGAAGGAAACGACATTCGACGCGGATTTGCGCGATGAGGAACTGCTGGACGGTCACGTCTGGCGGCTGGCCGATCAGGTGTCGGCGCGGGCCAAGGCCAAGGGGCTGGCGGGGCGGGTGGTTACGCTGAAGCTCAAGCGTGCCGATCACCGCATCCTGACGCGTCGGCTGACGCTGCATGCGCCTACGGCGCTGGCAGATGTGATTTATCGTGCGGCCCGCCCGCTGCTCACTCAGATGATGGCGGCCGCGCCTTTTCGTCTGATTGGTGTGGGGATATCGGATCTGTCCGCGCTGGACGATGGCCCCGGTTTCAGCGCGGACCTGGCGGACCCGGATGCAGCGCGGCGGGCCGAGGCCGAACGCGCGATGGACCGTTTGCGCGCGCGCTTCGGGCCGGACAGTGTGGTCAAGGGGCGGTCGCTGCGTTGAGGGCGCTGGCATAAGGTGCGTGCTGAGCACGCACCTTACTTACTGCTGTCGCATGAAAAAAGGCCCCGCGTGATGCGGGGCCTTTCGGTCTGTTTGGGTCGATGATCAGGAGTTGCCGAACTCTGGATAGGCTTCCATGCCCATCTCGGTCTTGTCCAGACCTGTCACCTGATCCTCGTCACTGACGCGGATACCCATGACGGCTTTCAGGATCAGCCAGACCACCAGCGAGGCTGTGAACATGAAGGCCCCGATCAGTGCCATGCCGACAAACTGTGTGCCGAAGCTGGCATCGCTGTTGGTCAGCGGCACGGCCATCGTGCCCCACAGTCCGGCAAACAGGTGGACCGGGATCGCGCCCACCACATCGTCAAGCTTGAACTTGTCGAGCAGCGGCACTGCGAAGACCACGATCACACCACCGACGGCACCGATCAGCGTGGCTGCGCCAAGCGAAGGTGTCAGCGGCTCTGCCGTGATCGACACCAGACCCGCCAGCGCGCCGTTCAGAACCATGGTCAGGTCAGGCTTCTTGTAGAGGATGGTCGACAGGATCAGCGCTGCAACCGCGCCGCCCGAAGCCGCCGTGTTGGTGTTGGCGAAAATCCGGCTGACATCGGCCACATCGGAGATCGTGCCCATGGCCAACTGCGAGCCGCCGTTGAAGCCGAACCAGCCCAGCCAAAGGATGAACATCCCCAGCGTTGCCATCGGCAGGTTCGAACCCGGCATCACGTTGATCTTGCCGTCCTTGCCATATTTTCCATAGCGCGCACCCAGCACGATCACACCTGCCAGCGCAGCCCAGCCGCCTGCAGCATGTACGATGGACGAGCCTGCGAAATCCGAGAAGCCCATCTCGTCAAGGAAGCCTTCGCCCCAGCTCCAGCTTGCCTGGATCGGGTAGATGATACCGGTCAGGATGACCACGAACACCAGAAACGGCCACAGCTTGATGCGTTCCGCAACAGCGCCCGACACGATCGAGGCGACAGCCGCACAGAACATCAGCTGGAAGATGAAGTCCGACCCGATCGAGGCATATTCCACATCATCCACATCGGCCAGCTCTACGCCAACCGGCTCCAGCACTGTGGGTGAAATGCCGCCCAGCCAGCCATCAATGACCCAGTCGCCCGGATACATCAGGTTGAAGCCTACGACGAAATAGGCAATCGCGGCGAGCGAGAACAGCGCCACGTTCTTGGTGGCTTGCATCGTGGCATTCTTGGACCGCACAAGGCCGGTCTCCAGCATGCAGAAACCTGCTGCCATGAAGAACACCAGAAAGCCGCCGACCAGAAACAGCAGCGAGTTCAGGATGAACACCATTTCCGTGTTCAGAGCGGCGACGGCCTCCAGAGCGTCCGGCGCGGCGTCGGCGACCGCTTCGGCTTCCTGTGCCAGGCCCAGCGATGGCAGTGCCACCGCCAGTGCCGCAAGCGGAAGTATCTTGTTAAGTTGCATCGGCATGTGTCCTTCTTGTGTTTGTCCCGCCATGGTTTCAGAGCGCATCATCGCCAGTCTCTCCCGTGCGCACCCGCGTTGCCGCGGCCAGATCCAGCACGAAGATCTTGCCATCACCGATCTTGTCGGTGCGTGCCGTTTTCTGCAGCGTGTCCACCACCTGATCGGCCATCGCATCCGAGACGCCGATTTCCAGTTTCAGTTTGGGCACGAAATTCACGGCGTATTCTGCGCCGCGATAGATTTCGGTATGGCCGGACTGGGCGCCAAATCCCTTGATTTCCGTAACCATCATCCCGCGCACCCCGATGGCGGTCAGGGCTTCGCGCACTTCCTCGAGCTTGAACGGTTTTATCGCCGCTATGA
>SKGU01000211.1 GCA_007117255.1 Natronohydrobacter sp.
ACCACATTGTCCTTGGCCAGATTGCGCACCTGATCACGCGTCAAAGGCGCGTTTGGCAAAAGCCCCATGACCGCGCCCATCACCTGCGCGACGGGAAAGGGAATATTGACCACGACCCGCCGGCGGCGAATATCTGCGAGCATCCGCTGCATCAGGCCGCGGAACGTATCAACGTCAGGGCCGCCCAATTCATAGATACCCGGTGCGACGCCCTCGATAACCGCCTTGGCCGCAGCTTTGGCCACATCATCAACATAAACTGGCTGAAACCGGGTTTCGGCGCCGACGATCGGGAGCAACGGCGCCAGTCGCGCCATGCTGGCGAAACGGTTGAAAAACTGATCTTCGCTGCCAAAGACGATGGACGGGCGCAGAATCACAGCATTCGGGAAATGGTCTTGCACCAACTGCTCGCCGCGCGCCTTGCTGCGCTGATAGGCACTGTCAGAGGCCGCATCTGCCCCGATGGCCGAGATCTGGACCAGGGTTTTCAGGCCCAGTTCAGCCGCGAGACGCGCCACGCGGCCCGCCCCTGTGGCCTGCACCTCATCAAACCTGTTCTTGCCGGATTCCGCGAGGATGCCTACGCAATTCACCACAGCATCCGCGCCCGAAAGGACCGACCGTACCGAGGCTTCGTCTCGAATATTGCATAATACCGGTTCAACCTGACCAACAGCGCCATAGGGTTTGACATGCAGTGCTTCGTTCGGGCGACGCACCGCGACCCGCACACGCCAACCCGCCTGCGCCATGCGCCGGGTGATATAGCGACCGACAAAGCCCGATCCGCCGATGATGGTGACGAGTTGCGACATCTGCATTCTCCGCCGTTATTTCCTGAAGTTAGATAGAGCCTCAGCACGCAATTCACAAGCCACCAGAAGATTTCCCGGGGGATGTTGATTTTGTATGTTCCACCCCGTTGACATGGCTGGCCGCGCATCGTAATCCCCGCTCACGCAACCAGCCCAGGTGGCGGAATTGGTAGACGCGCTAGCTTCAGGTGCTAGTACTCGCAAGGGTGTGGAGGTTCGAGTCCTCTCCTGGGCACCATAACTTCCGTGCAACACACTGAAAGCAATGAGAAGGCAAGTCGGGCAAGTTGCGTGCATCCCCCCCAATTATACACGCTTTAAGCTTAGCTCGAATACTCTGGATGAATAAAGCCGCTCCCGCATCTTTTGAAACGCAGCCTTGATCTGCGGCAGACCACCTCGCCGATTCTTTGCTTCTCCGACACTGCCGTAACGCGCTGTTAAGAACTGGCCTAGCTTCTTGGTTGCCAATTCGCCCGCGCCATTACGTTCATACGCGTCAAGGATGCTGATAAGCGGGGATTTCAACTCATGCTGTGCTTCTGCGAGGTCGTTGCCTCTCACTGCATCTGCAGGGTCATGGCGTGTCTTCGGGTCAGTAGTGACCAACACATAGCCAAGAACATCGAACAGATCGCTATCCGGGGCGTCCACCAGCCTGCGGATAGCGTTCAGGCGGTCAGTGTCATAACCCCGATCTGAGAGCTGTTTCAGGAAGGTCTCGCGGCTATCGGGGTTACTCCAGACCTTACACAGATGGTCTTCGTCTGTGATCAGGCCGGTCAGGTCGCCGAACAGGCGCTCCATGAACTCCTGGGCTGAAATCGACTTGCTGTCCGCGCTCCAACAGGTGGTGGTGGCGAGATAGCGGATCGCGCGGGTCTTGCCATCGGCCAGCTTGATCCTGATCTTCGCTTTCGGCTCATCCTCGCTGCCTTCACCCTCTGGCCCCTCTGGGTCAGTCAGGGGCTCTGGAGTGGGCTGATCTGGTCGCGGGCGCGGGGGGCGGGGGCAATCGGGTCGCCATCCCATTCGGGGTCGTTGAAATTCTCATGCGCCTTCACCAAACCCCAGATCGTGAAGAAATCCTTGCCCTCATAGACCCGCGTCCCGCGCCCGATGATCTGTTTGAACTCGATCATCGACCGGATCGAGCACAACAGCACGATGTTGCGCACATTCAGCGCATCCACCCCCGTTGCAGCTTCTACGAGGTCGCCGGGATCGTCTTCGCGTTGTCCTGAAAGTCGCGCAAGTGCTGATCCCCGATGGCCCCGTCATCTGCCGTCATGCGCACGCAGTAATTATGATGTCGAAGTGACCAGCTCCACCAAACGCAGCAAAGACAATGCATCAGTGGTACCAGTGCCCACGCGCTTTGCAACACTCTCAAGCGGTCTGTCCTCTTGCCGACGGCGGCACCAATTGAACCAATCGGCTGGATGCTGCAGAAAAATCGCCTTTGCTAGGGCTTTACCGCCTCTCGACCTCTTGCCGCATCGTCAAAAGTAACTTCGAACAAGCGCCTCCGATACGAGCCGCCAGCCATCGGCAATCACGAAAAAAGATAATTTGAAGGGCAACGAAACAATCGCTGGCGGTACCATCATCATCCCCATCGACATCAAGACCGCTGCAACCACGAGGTCAATGATGAGGAACGGGAGAAAAATCAGGAACCCGATCTGAAACGCACGGGTGATTTCACTGAGCATGAAGGACGGGACCAACACAGAGAGCGGAGCGTCGGGTGACAGGTCTGTTCCGACATCCGGGCGCAGCCCGGCGAGGCTGCCGAAAGTCTGCGGGTCGATGCGCGCAGCCATGAAGCTGCGAAACGGGTCAAGGATCAACACAAAAGCCTCTTCCAGTTCAACACGCCCCTCGTTCAGCGGAACGACGCCGCCCTGCCACGCTGCCACGAATACTGGTTCCATCACGAAATAGGTCAGGAACAAAGCCAGCGACACAATCAACATGTTCGGCGGTGATTGCATCAGCCCCATGGCCTGTCGCAATATCGCAAGGACCGTAACAATGAATGGAAAGCATGTGACCATCACCAGCAGTCCGGGCACAAGGCTGAGCAGTGTCAGCAACACAAGCAGCTGGACCGCCCGGACACTGAGCGCCCCCTGATCTCCGAAATCTACGCTAATCTCCTGCGCTTGTGCCCCAGTTGCGAAGACCACAAGCAAGCCGATGCAAAGACCGCTGCTGACTATCCTGCGGGTCATGGCTTCAAAGCGCTTCGCGCAGATCGATAATTTCAATCAGTCGTACCCCCAAATAACCCGCCTGATCGCCCTCCAATTCCTGCAATTGCCCCCGCGCGATCAATTTATCTCCGATATACATCTCGACCGGATCATCAACCCGTCGGTCCAGCGGCAGAATCGAGTCGCGCTTCATCCGCACGAGGTCACGAACAAAAGGCCGCGCCCGACCCACCGAGATCGAAATCTCTATCGGTACCTGATTGAGGATACCACTGCCGAGATCTGCATCATCCATAAGAAATCTCCGATTTATTCTGACGTTTCCGGGTTTGCACGAGGATGTCTCGCAGGTGCTCGAGAACAGCATCGAAATCAATCATGCGCTCTTGCGCTCCGATGGAGAGCGACACCTGGGCATCCGAATAGCTTGGTTCGGATACCAGACAGATCTCCAGCCCTTGCACATTTGAGATGATCGGCTCCAACGTCGTCATCGCGGACGGGGCGCAGCTAATCCTGATCGGCAAGCGCGTGCTCTCCGCCGACAATGCACGCAGCTCTGTCTCGAGTGTCTTTGACAAGGCCGATGACATGACTTCCGGGATCATCTTATTAATCATCGTCCCGGCAAGCCCTAAAAACGCATTTTCCAGAGCCGCATGCGCTTCGTTGTAGGTAAAGCTAATGCTCTGCAGCGCGTCTTCGGAGGCAATCCGACGCATGGCATCTTCATCACGCACATGCTCGAGAGCGTCTTGCCAGCCGGCAGCATAACCTTGCTCATACGCCGTTTCGCGAAGCTTTTCGGCTTGCTGCAGATCGAAGACACTTTCTGCGTCCGTGATGGAGGCAGTCTCGAAAATTTCGAGTTTCAGCATTCAGGGCCTCATTTCGCTTCTTTTCGGTCATTCATCCAGTGGCGCAGCACTTGTACGGAGTCGTCGCCACGCTCTTCGATCAAATTTTTCAGCCGCGCCACGGGATCGTCTGAGCCGCTTTCTGTGTCCGGAAAATCGAATGTCGGGAACGAGGATTCCGCATTGAACAGCTGCGGAGTGAACATATCCATGGGTTCGTCTGCCTCACCTCCAGCCGGAAGCGCTTCGACCCTGGTCGCCTGCAGGATCGGTCGCAGGACAAAAAGCGCGATCACGATCAGCGATGTCAGGAGGAACGCCCATTTGAGCAATGTCATAATATCCAACGTTCCGGGGGCGAAGAAGCCGGAGGTCGCTTCGCTTCCTATCGCTGCGACCGGCTCGAATGGCAAGGACCGCAATGTTATTACATCTCCTCGGGATTCATCAAACCCTACGGCAGACGCGACAAGCTCGCGCAGCGAATCAAGCTCAGCATCCGTGCGCGGGCGCCAAGCAGGCTGACCATCGTCGTCGGTTTCCCGCACACCGTCAATGAGAACAGCAACAGTCATTCGGCGGATCCCGCCAGGCTGGCGTTCTATTTCGCGGCGCGTTTCAGAAACTTCGAAATTCGTGCGTTGCCGGTTCTGACTTTCGCGTGTTTCTGCTGAGCCATCGGTGTCGGCGGCTTCACCATCTGGCAGATTGCTCGCCACGGTCACGCCCTGGCTACGCGTATCGGTCGAATTCAGGCTGCTTTCTTCGACTTCACTGCTGATCGCGACCCGCGAGTCAGGATCAATCCTGCGCTCATGCATGATCTCGCGGTCAGTGATCGTCTCAATGCTAAGCTCGACCACCGCGCGCCCATGACCCACATGAGCCTCCAGCAACCGCTCGACATTTCGGCGCAACTCCTGCCGCAGATCAGCTGCCTTGCCCGAAACGCTGACCTCGTCCTCCGGTCCGTAAACCATACCACCAAGACCATCGATGACCGAAACCTGGTCAGGTGACATCCCAGCTACAGCCGAAGCCACAAGAAACCGTAATGAGCGCGCCTGAACAGCGGTCAAGGCTGCTCCGGTTGTCGTGACGGTCACAGAGGCGCTAGGCATGATTTCTCGCCGGAAAGCCCCGTTGGCACCTTGCGAGATATGCACCCGCGCCGAACGGATATGTGGGCTCGCTACGATTGTGCGCGCCAGTTCTCCCTCCTTGGCGCGCCAGTATGCTGCATCGAACATCTGGGATGTCGTGCCAAATCCACTGAGTGATTCCAGCAACTCGTATCCGGCGTGAGAATTGGTCGGCAATCCGTTCGCAGCCAACATCAGACGCACCTCATCCCGCATGCGGGAAGGAACAAAAATCGCGTCACCGCGCACATCATAAATCACGCCCCGTGCATCCAGCGCCTGAATGACCTCGCCAGCAGCAGAATCCTCGAGCCCAGCATAGAGTAGAGACATTCCAGGTGCGCTCGCGATCTTGGTCATCATGAGGATTGCAGCAAACATGGCCGCCGAGGCACCTAGCACCATTACGCGACGTCGCGTGTCCAGCGCGTTCCACAAGGACTGTAACTGCGTCAAAGCGACTCTCCTTCGATCGGGTTTCTCCCGCCTCAGGTGTTTTCGCCGATATCAATTAACATTCGGTTAGTGACCATGTGCGAAAACAACTCAACTGATTCATGGGAATATGATCGATGGCCAACACAGCAACCAATGACGATGCAGCAACAGCGTCAGACAGCAAGAAGCGCTCAATCATCCCGCTGATTCTGGGGCTTATTGGCGCGATGGTCTTGGGAGGCGGCGGTTTTTTCGCAGTGTATTCGGGGCTACTTTTTGGGCAGAGCACCTCCAGTCCCCAGCCCGCTTCACTGGACATGGATTTCGCCTATGTTCCGGTAGAGAATCTCACGATCACGCTCGCAGGTACGTCACCACCGCGGCATTTACGCTTTTCCGGACAGATCGAAGTCGCATCTCGCTCGCACAACGAAATGATGCGCCTGCAGCCAAGGTTTCTCGATGTGATCAACACTTATTTCCGGGCTATCGACCCACAGGATCTGACTGAACCCGCGGCATTGATTAGACTTCGTGCTCAGATTTTGCGCCGATTAAGGATCGTAGCGGGCGAAGGGCATGTTCGAGACTTCCTAATCACTGAATTCATCCTAAACTGAAGCGGAGCCAAAGCTGATGGAGTTCATTATCAACATGATGGTCGCCTTGGGTGCGCTAGCAGCAGCGGCCTATTGCATGCTTTTATCACGGAGATTACGCGCCCTGACGCGGCTTGACGGAGACATCGGAAAGGCGATTGCAATCCTCTCACAGCAAGTCGACGCCTTGAGCCGAGCCCTTCAAGCGGCAGAGAAAACAAGCGCTCAGTCAAATGTTGCACTAGAACAGCAAATCAGTCGAGCAGATGCGACAGCTAGACGCCTTGAATTGTTGATGGCAGCACATCAGACGACAGACAAACGGTCCATTGCCGAGGAGCGCCGTTCTAATCCCGACATTGACGAACCCTACGGCTCAGACCGTCCGAACGCTGATTTCGCTCCCTTCGGAAGACATGCTCAGCGCACTCCAGCAGACACACGCACGCGCGTTCTGCGGCAGCGCGATCCACTTGGTGTAGACAGATGAAAAACCCCCGGCGCGAAGGCAAAAGTTCGTTTGTGCTCAGCCTGTTGGCATTGATTTTCTTTTCTATGGGTATTTCGCGCTTGGGAATGGGCGTTGCTGAAGTCTTGGCTGCGGATACTTCCGAAACCTCTATCGAAGATAACATGGCGGCGACACAAGAGCAAAACCCACCCCGAGACCCTGGTGACTTGTTTCAAACTTTGAGAGCACGCGAAGCACAATTACAAGCTGCAGAGGCGTCCTTGCAGCAAAGACAAGAAGCGCTGCGCGCCGCAGAAGCCGAGTTGGAACAGAAGTTGAATCAGCTTCTTGAGGCGGAAACACAATTGAGCTCGACGCTTAGGCTCACCGCGACCGCAGCCGAGGATGATCTACAGCACCTTACCACAGTTTTTGAGAGCATGAAGCCCGTGCAAGCGGCTCAATTATTTTCTGAAATGGATATTGAATTTGCGGCAGGCTTTCTCGGAAGGTTGCGGCCGGAGATTGCCGGAGAAATAATGGCGTCTCTTGATCCGGTGATAGGCTATGCGATAAGCGCAGTCCTAGCAGGACGACATGCTCGAACGCCTCGCAACTGATTTCTATTGAGCTATTGTCAAATCTGGTGTTTTTGGATCGTCATGCGGCGGCCCGGTCTGGAGTTGATGGCTTGACGCCGTTGATGAAATCGACGCCTTCGATGACATCGGCGAGGTGGGCGAAGCCGCGCAGCTTGCGCCAGCTCGTCTCTGCGCATTGCGCGAGCTTGAACATCATGTGCAGCATTCCGGGACGGGTCAGGCAGCCCTTTGCGCGTTTGGTCCGGTGACGGATGGTCGCGACTGAGGG
>SKGU01000025.1 GCA_007117255.1 Natronohydrobacter sp.
AAGATGGCTTGTGGAACCGCGCGAGTGCTGGCAGTTTGCCCCAAAGCCCCGGAGTTGCAAAGAGGTGAGACACAATCATGCCCAATAAACGTCTGAGTGTTGTCGTCACGCGACGCCTGCCTGATGTGGTCGAAACCCGGATGAAAGAGCTTTTCGATGTCACCTTGCGTGATACCGATACTGCGATGACCCGCGAAGAGCTCGCCGATGCCATGCGCCGCGCGGATGTGCTGGTGCCCACAATCACCGACGATATCGACACAAGCCTGCTGGGACAGGCTGGCGACCGACTCAAGCTGATCGCAAACTATGGCGCAGGGGTCGATCATATCGACGTTCACACAGCCCGCCAGCGCGGGATTCTGGTGTCAAACACCCCCGGTGTGGTGACGGATGACACGGCCGACATGACCATGGCGCTGATGCTGGCTGTCACCCGCCAGATCCCGCAAGGATTGGCCGAGATGCAGGCGGATCGCTGGCGCGGCTGGTCGCCGATGGCGCATCTGGGCACACGCATCGGGGGCAAGCGGCTGGGCATTTTGGGCATGGGAAGAATCGGCCAGGCCGTAGCCCGGCGCGCAGCGGCCTTCGGGATGCAGGTGCATTACCACAACCGCCAGCGCCTGCGCCCGGAAGTGGAAGACGCGCTGGAAGCCACCTATTGGGAAAGCCTCGATCAGATGATCGCGCGTATGGATGTGATTTCGGTCAACTGCCCGCACACGCCCTCGACCTTTCATCTGCTCAACGCGCGGCGGTTGAAGCTGCTGAAGCCCAATGCGGTGATCATCAACACCTCGCGCGGCGAAGTGATTGACGAGAACGCGCTGACACGCGGGCTGCGCGCGGGCGAAATCGCGGGCGCGGGCCTTGATGTCTACGAGCGCGGCCATGATATCAACCCGCGCCTGCGCGAATTGCCCAATGTGGTGCTGTTGCCGCATATGGGCTCTGCGACGCTGGAAGGCCGGGTCGAGATGGGCGAGAAAGTGATCGTCAATATCAAGACCTTCGCCGATGGCCACCGCCCCCCGGATCAGGTTGTGCCCTCGATGCTGTAAGGGCGCAGGCCTACGCACCGATCGCGCGTTGAATCCATGCCCGCGTTTCTGGAAGCGCTGCTTCCAGTTGCGGCAGGTCATTCACGCATAGAAATTTGCTGCCCCCCGTGGTGGCCCGGTGCAGCGAGGCGCGGATGTCCTGCGGCTGGTGCTCCGTGCCTGCGCCGGAACGCATGTGGAAATAATCCTTGGTGGCGACACTGGCTGAACATCCGGCCCGGATCGCCGCATGATTGTGCAGCGCCATCGGCTGAAACTGCGCCAGATCACGAAACGGGTGCGCGATGCTGGCCATGAAGACCTCGCGATGGCGCGCGAACAGATCCGCCATGACCGCACGACGCATCGGGTGGACAACATGCGCGCTGGCCCACATATGCGCCGGGTCGAACCCTGCCAGACGGGCAGCATTGATCTGGACGTAATGATTGAAAAACACCGGATCACGTTGCTTTAGCGGGTCAGTGACCAGCGCGGCATAGTCCACCCATTTGCCCCGCAACACTGGCTTCCCGTTGCGAAACACGTCATCTGGCAAAAGCGGCGCAGTCAGAAACACATCATCGTTGAAATAAACGAATGCATCGGCAAGCTCTGGAATACGCCAGAGCATTGCCTCGATCGACAGCGAATTGAAGGTGGGCAAAACATGCTCAAACCCTGCAAAGATGACCCTATGATCAACGATACTCAGCCGGTCGCGTATCAAGGCAGGAACGGCTGACAGATCGGGGGTCTGCGCATCTGTCACCAGCCAGATACGGCGCAGCCACGGGGCATGTGTCGCAAGCCCTGTCAGACAAAAGGTCAACTCATCACTGCTGGCCCAACGATGTGGATTGACACCATTTGGATGCAAATCAGATGCCGCCTGCGCATGCCGGGCACGGCGTTTGGCAAGATGCGTGGGGTCTGCCCCATCGACCCATGTGATAACAGCATCAATGGCAGAATCCGGTTCAAGCATCATTGGCAAATCTTCAGTCTTCCAAATACCGGCACCATGCGCCGCACCCAGCACCATGCGCGCCGTCACGAAGGCGACATAATGCAGCGACGCGCCTTGAACAGGGCAATAGGGGCTGTTTTCACATAGAACCGCGCGTATTCTTCAAGGACGTGCAGGCGCTCAGCCTGCGGCACCCTGCCCCGATACGTTGCCCAAATTGCGCCGCCGCAAATCCAGCCAGATACCGTCGCGCGCGCGCACGGTCATATGCGCCATGGGCACTGGTACGCGGCCATCAATGGCGCGAAACTCCCAGTCAGCGAGAAGACGCGCAAGGATCAGCACAGCTTCGGCCATGGCAAATCCTGCCCCGGTACAAACGCGCGGGCCGCTGGAGAAGGGCAGGAAAGCGTCGCGCGCGCAGCTTTTATTGGCGGCCTCCTGCCAGCGTTCGGGGCGGAAATCATGTGGCGCGTCCCAGATCGCTTCGTGCCGCCCCATATGCCACAGCGACACCACCACCTGCGCGCCCTTGCGCAACTTGCGGGCACGAAACTCTTCTGACTGGGTGGTTTCGCGCACCAGCATGGGCACGGGCGGGTACAGCCGCAACGCCTCGCGGAATGTATCGCGGATCAGGGGGAATTGCTTCAGGATCGAGAAATCCGGGGCTGCACCCGCATCAACATTGAGGCGCAACGCCTGCGCCTCCAAGGCCAGCCGCGCCTGCCAGTCAGGGTGTGTGGCCAGCAGATAGAGCGTCCATGCCAGTGCAGATGCGCTGGTTTCATGCCCCGCCAGAAAGAAAATCGCCACCTGATCGACCATTTCATCGCGACTGAAGGTCTGGCCGGTTTCAGGATCGCGCGTGGTCAGGATTTTCGTCGCCAGATCATCGGGCGCGCAGCCCTCTGCGATCTCGCGCATCCGCTGGTCAACCAGTTGCGTGATCAACTGACGGATATGGGCAGCCGTGTCGCGCGTCGCACGCGGAAAATAGCGCGGCATCCAGCGCGGAAACGGGATCAGCGCTGCCAGATTCAGGATCGGGGCGCTGCGTTGATGGGCACGAAAGGTCTTGTAGACCTCGGATGCTGTAGCGTCCTCAATCGGCAGCGAAAACAGCGTGCGGAAGATCACATCGGCGGCGGCGTGGCTCATCACCTCTTCGATCTCGACGGCTCCGCCTTCCAGCCGGGCAGCACAGGCTTGCGTGGCGTCCCACATCGCGGGGAATGTTTCGCGCAGCCGCCCCCCCTCAAAGGCCGGGTCGATCATTCGGCGCTGACGCTCCCAGACCGGGCCATTGGTCACAAACACCGAATTGCCCAACAGCAGCCGCAACCCTTCGCGCACGCGCTCGGATTTCGGGAAATCGCGGGGTCGACCGGACAGCACCAACCGCACCAGATCTGGCGTGTTTACCATGACTGACTGCAAGAAAGGCAGTTTCACTTCTGCCATCTTCGCCCGATAAAGCCGCGCGGGCTGCGTAGACAGAATATCGCGCCGGAACATCGCCAGATGGCGCCAGAGGGCCACCCGGTCAGGGCGGTGATCGGGCATTGGTGGGCGCGTCATGGCAAGCGTTGGTCCTGTGGCAGGTAGCAGGCATGGCTGCATGACGCCGAGGATTTGCGCCCCTTGAAGCGTTCCGCCAGCGAGAGCGGCCCTGCGGTGATCAGAAAATAATCATAATCGCGCGGGCGATCAAAGGCGCAGAGATACTGAAAATGCAGCCGGAAATAGCGGCGTTTATATTTGCGGTAGGTTTCCGGCGACAGGCTTTCGCTGAAGGCGGCAGAAATCACGACGGGCCAGCGCTTGCCCCCTGCCGGCGCGGCCCCGGAAGACGAAACCGGATCACAAAGCGCATAGGAGCAGCCATCGCCGGGGGCCGTGACATCAAGCCAGAAGAGGTCCTCGCGCGTCGACAGATAGCGCAAATCCGCGCGCAAATCCTGCGCTTGCGGCAGGTAGCTCTGCATCGGAACAGCATGGCCCAGCGACAGGAAGGCCAGCTTGCCCTTGGGCACATCGCCCCCCCGAATGACACGCGCCAACACCGACACGGCCAGATGCACGCCAGAGGAATGCCCCACCACCAACACCTCATCCAGCGAAGGGTCTTTCAGCGCCGCCCTGATATGGTCCGCAAATTCATCCAGCCGCGCTTCCAGTTCGGGCGGGTTGCGGCCCTTGTGTTTGGCCGTGAAAGCAAAATCCAGAAGCAGGTAATGCACGAAAAACCGCCCATCGATCTTGCGAAAAAGATGCAGGATTGGCCAAAGCACGCCAAGGCCCAGCAGATAGGCCAAGCCGGACGGCAACGCGAAAGCCAGCCCCCAACCCAGCAACACCGCTGCCAAAAGCGCCACAAGAAGCTGCCCCAACAGCATGACCACCGGATACATTGCCGCAATCCCTGGGCCCGCACGCAAGCGAAACAGCCGGAACAGAACCCCGGTCGACAGATACACCCAAGCCGTTTTGACCAGCAGAAGATAGGTTGCAGCGATACCTGCCTGCATCGATTCTTTCACGATATCGGACCATTCAAGAATGCTCATGTCCGCCTCGGTGCGCAGGCCATTCACCTCAGAGGTCACGATCCAGCCATACGGCCCCGCACTCTTTCTTGGGCGTTGCTGGATGCGATACCCTGAAATCTTCGCCTGATCGGCAGATTCGCAGCGATACAACTCGCGATATCGGCGCGGTGGAAATGGATCATAGCCGGGAATATAGAAGACATGCCGCTTGCGCACGCCTTGCGGCGCGGGGGATTGCGACTGTTGTGCAACTTTCTCGGCTTTCATCCGGCACGCCTGCTCGTTTTGTCCGAGCATAACGCGAAAATCGGGCAAGAATAAGCCTTGCCAGAACACTGGTGCGATGGGGTGGTTTTGCAGGGTTACAGGTGACCAGTGGTGTCGGCAGGACGGGTATGGCCGCCGTGAAACGATGCGTTGCAGATCCTCAGCCCCGTGATATCGGCACCGCATCTGGCGTGTATCGCGTCAATCAGGGGACTTTTGACAAGGTGCATCACGTTCGTCTGGCGCATCGCGCCAACAAGGCAGTCGCCATCATCATGATCGCACGCTGGTTTGGCTTCGTCGCGCAATCTGATGTGATGTCAGGCGCGCGCCCCGCCTATCGACGGTCAGATAGTGGCATCTGACCGAGCCTCTCCGGGGGCAGCGCCAATCCCAACTTTTCGGCAAGTCCCGTCAGGGCCGGGGCCTGTGTCCAATCCGCCGCGCGCGCGGCAAACAACGTCGCCTGCGAGCAGTGAACCGGCGGGTCGCGCAGAATTTTCAGATGGTTCGCGCGCAGGGTTTCCCCGGTCGAAGTGATATCGGCAATCGCCTCGGCGGTCAGGTTCTTGACCGTGCCTTCGGTCGCGCCCTGACTGTCAACAAGCTGATAATCCGCCACGCCATGTGAACGCAGATAGTCGCGCACAAGCCGGTGATACTTGGTCGCAATCCGCAGCCGGAACCCGTGGCGCGCCCGAAACGCCGCCGCCACTGCGTCCAGATCGTCCAGGTTTTCCACATCAACCCAGGCTTTCGGGACAGCCACGATCAGGTCAGCATGCCCAAAACCCATCGGCGCCAGTTCCACCACCTGCGCCGCCCAGTCGGCCAGGTCCTCGCGCACCAGATCGGACCCGGTCACGCCCAGATGAATACGCCCGGCGGCCAGTTCGCGCGGGATTTCTGACGCTGACAACAGCACCAGTTCAACACCGTCCACGCCGTCCACTGCGCCCGCATATTCGCGCGCCTCGCCCGTGCGCGTCAGCGCAATCCCGCGCGCGGCGAACCATTCAAAGGTCTTTTCCATCAGCCGCCCCTTGGACGGCACACCGAGTTTCAGGCTCATAGCGCGCCCTCCAGTTCGGCCAATATCTCTGGCCGGATCACCCCGCCCACAGCCGGGATCGCCCGTCCCTGCCCCAGAACAGAGGTCAGCGCATCATAGCGCCCGCCCGTCGCCACGGGCGGCAGATCGTCGCGCACGCTGACAAAGCCAAAGACGAACCCATCGTAATATTCCATCGTCGTGCGCCCGAAACTGGCCTCGAATGGCAGATTGCCGCTGTCGATGCCCGCTGCATCCAGCGCTTCAAGCCGTGCTTCAAGCCTGTCCAGCGCCGGGGCCAAGGCCGGCGCCAGCGCCGCCCAGCCCTGCGCGCGCATCGTGCCCAGCGCCGCGCGTGCGGGCGCGTGCAGCGACAATAGCCGCTCCAGCGCCTGCACCTGTTCGCGCGGGATGGGCGGCGTTTCGGCATCGCGCAACAGCGTGGCGATGCGGGCACCGATTTCATCGGCGCTGCGCAGCCCCACCATCTGCCCGGCCTCTGCAATCAGGGCCTCGGCGCGCGCCACACGCAGGTTTGACACCAGTTCCGCACGCGCCTCGGCCAGTTGCCCTTGCCCGCCCATACGTTCCAGTAGTGCGCGGAAGCGTCTGGGGTGCCAGATGTGACGCATCAAGGCGGATTTGCGCTCTGTGCTGGTTTCCAACCCCGCCACAGCCGCTTTCAGAATGCCGATATCGCCCGTGACCGGGCGCAAATCCTTGCCATCCAGAATGCGCGAAAACAGCGCAAAGACTTCGGCATCCGCGCGCGCAGGGTCGTCGCGGGCAAAGACCTCATATCCGACTTGCAGATATTCCCGCGCCCGCCGCCCGTCCTGTTTGCGAAAAACAGGGCCTGCATAGCAGTAGCGCGCAGGTTCTGCGCCACCTTTCATATGCGCCTGCACCACGGGCACGGTGAAATCCGGGCGCAGCATCATTTCGCCAAGCGCCGGATCATGGGTCACATAGGCTCGCGCGCGGATATCCTCGCCGTAAAGGTCAAGCAGGGTTTCCGCCGGTTGCAGGATATCCGCCGCCACGCGCTGCGCGCCCGCGTCCTGCATCTGCGCCAACAGCTCTGCGGCGATGGCTTCGGCCTGTATCATCCGTGCCGCCCCATGATTTCGCGCACGGTCGCCACCAGATCGGCGCGGTTGACTTCCATCTGCGCGGGCTGGGATTTCCATTCTTCTACAGTGGCTTCCAAGGCGATCTTCGCGCCAAGGATCAGGTCTTTTACCTGCACCACATCGCGCGCGGCCTCATCCTCGCCCTGAATGATCGCGACCGGGCTTTGGCGCTTGTCGGCGTATTTCAACTGGTTGCCGAAATTCTTGGGGTTGCCCAGATACATCTCGGCGCGGATGCCAGCTTCGCGCAGATCATTCACCATACTCATGTAATCGGCCATGCGGGTGCGGTCCATGAC
>SKGU01000336.1 GCA_007117255.1 Natronohydrobacter sp.
CTGAGGGTCACGATTAAAGGCATCTCGCGGATCGGCACAGGCCGCCAAGACGACTGTTGCGGCAAGTGCGCAGATCATGCGGGCCTGTACCGGCCCGAATTTGGGCCCTGTGCCCAAGCACATTCGCGCAACAAGGGAAGTGCGCCGATTATGCTGGGGACGCGGTGCCTCGATGCTCATCGGCTGACCTCGACTATGCCATCCGCGCTGGCGATGCCGGACACGGTGGTGTTGCTGACCAAATTGACAATCCGCACGTCTTGCCCACGATGCGCATTGGCAAGTGCGCGCCCGGGCGAGGAAAGCTCTAGCGCGCCATCAAGATAGCGGATCGTGACCAGATCGCCGCGATTGACAACAAGCGGTTCCATTACGGACTGTGTCATCACGGGCCGCCCTTCGGTCAGCAAGCTGCGGACCTGCATACCCGCCAATTTGGCGGGGTCTGTAACGGCATAGGCGCCGATACGCGCTGCGGGTATATCAATCACGCCCAGATCGGTTTCATCAATGATGTCGCCGGGCATCATGCGGCGTAGCGGCACGGGGACGGAAACAGTCAGCGTTGCCATGCCACTGATGCGGCGCGTGTCGCCTGAATGGGTAACGACATTGGCGATGTATCTGCCAGTGCTGGTATCCATCCACCAGGCTGAAATGAGCACGGCCTTTTCTGGCGCGCCCGGCTGGATAGTGATGTCGAACCTGCCGCGCGCTGGCATCGCCGGGCCCGCGCTTTCGCGCGCTTTTTCGTCGATCAGCACGCTTATCGGGACTGCCCATGCCGATGACGCGCTTACGAGCGACAAGAAAAAAGCAAAACCGAGAATGCCCGCCCGAATGCACAGGGCTTGGGGCCGGAGTGAATGAATGCTGTGCCACAAGCGAGAGATTACCAAAAGCATATTTCTATCTGATCTGGTTGGTGGTGGACATCATCTGGTCTGCCGTCGAGATCGCCTTGGAGTTCATCTCATAGGCGCGCTGGGCCGAGATCAGGTCGGTGATCTGCTGGATGATATTCACGTTCGAACTTTCCAGATATCCTTGCCGGATAATCCCCACGCCGGGTTCACCCGGATTGGCCTGAAGCGCCTCGCCTGATGCGGTTGTCGCTTGCAACAAGTTGTTGCCAAGCGCGCGCATTCCAGCTTCGTTTACGAATGTGGCCATGGTGATCCGCCCCAGATCGACCGGATTGGGATCATTCTCTACATAGGCCATGACCGTGCCCGTCTCGCCTACTGCCACGTTAACTGTGTTTTCCGGGAGCACGATTCCGGGATCAAGCTCGTAGCCCTGAAGTGTGACGATCTGCCCTTCTGGCGAAAGCTGAAATGCTCCGTCGCGGGTGAAGGCCTGACCACCATCCGGCAGGTTTACAGTGAAAAATCCGCGACCGTCGATTGCAAGGTCCAACTGGTTCTCGGTTGCGATCAGGCCGCCTTGGGTGTTCAGCCGGATTGTGCCTGCCGTCTGCACGCCAAGGCCAATGTCCACGCCAGTGGGACGCAGGGTGCCCCCGTCCGACGTTTCCGACCCTTCGCGGCGCTGTGTCTCATAGATCAGGTCCTGAAACGCCGCGCGGCTGCTTTTGAAGCCCGTGGTATTCGCGTTCGCGATATTGTTCGATATCACATCGACATTGGTTTGCTGTGCCAGCATGCCCGTCGCCGCAATTCCAAGTGCCTTCATCGCCTGTCACTCCTGTATTCGACGAATGCTGTCCGTCATGCGCGCCTATTTTTGGCATAGCGGTCTTACCCGTTCGGTCGCCCAACCCTGCGCAGCACATCGCGCCGCAATTCATCTTCGCCATTCATCAACTGAACCGCGCGCTCATAGGCTTTCTGGATCGACATCATGCGTGTCATCTCGACTATGGGCTGAACATTGCTGCCCTCGACCGCGCCCTGCACAACTTCGGTTATCTCATCGGGGACGGGAGGGCGGATGCCATCTATATCAGGGGGGGCGAACATGCCGTTACCGATCCGTTCATAGGCTTGAAGGTCCGGCAATTCGAAAATCCCAAGCTGTGCGATCTGACCATTGGCAAGGCTGGAAATTGTACCGGTTCGAGAGATGGACAGGTCAGCGGCTGCATCGGGTGGCAAGGCAATAGGGTTGCCCGCATTGTCCAGGACACGCGCGCCGGACATTGTGACCAATGCGCCTTGAGCATCTCGCGCGAAATGCCCGTCCCGGCCATAGACCCTTTGGCCCTGTGGGGTTTCATAGGCAAACCATCCATTACCCTTGAGCGCCACATCAAGCGGGTTGCCTGTATAGGAAACGCCCCCTTGCTGCATGTCGATATAAGAGCCTTTGTCGATCAGAAAGTTGGTGTCGCCCACGGCGGAGGCATCATCACGGTGCAGATAGGACGAAAACACCACCCGCTCGCCCTTGAAGCCCGCAGTATTGGCGTTTGCCATGTTATTCGCGGTGACGTTCAGTTGCCGCTCAAGTGCGGTCGCAAGTGACAATGAAACGTATGTAGAGTTGTCCACGGTATGGCCCCGTTGCTGCCTTCATGAATTCATAAGCACATTTCAATATTAAATCAAACACTGTTGTTGATTTTTTTAAATTTATACATGACTATTTGGGGAAGGGCTAGGAAAAGAACTTGAAGTATTCATCTGATCATTCCACACGAAATGCGCGCCATGCGATGTCATTGGCTGAATTTGGCCTGTGTCTCAGGGGGCTTGCTGCGGCTGCTGTCGTTGCTGGTGCATTGACCTGGCCTGTCATCGCTTTGCCGCAAGACGGGGTCGGGGGCCATCAATCGCAACCAGATGCAGTGCAAGGGCGGGTCGATGCAGCGATACCCCCGCTCGCACCGATCTTGGCGCAGTTCGACGCGCACCGGTTTTTCGAGGATCGGGATGCGCTGACAGTTGCGCTTCATGATCTGCAAGAAGGGCTGGACGATGCGATACGTCCGACCCCGTATGAAGCAGACATTCTGCTTGGGCTTGCGGGGTTGCACCTGTCGCAGCGGATGTTGCCGGAAGCACGGTCATTTCTGGATGCGGTGCCCGATGCAGCACAGCTAATAGAACGCGGCGATACCCATCTGACGGCCCAGCAACTGGGGCGCCGCGCTGCGCTTATTGCGGCAGTGAAAGGGTTTGACGCAGCGCCGGAATTGACGCTTGACGGGTGGCCCGATGCGCCCTTGTTCGAGGCGCTGCATCTGATTGCCCGCGGTGACTATGACGCTGCCCGTCCATATCTGGCCGATGCGCTTGTGATCCTTGAAGGCTATCCGCCAGCCCTGACAGATTCGACAGTGCTGCATCTGTTCCGGGGTGCTGTTGAAAGCGGGACATGGGACATCGCGCGAAATCTTGCGCTGCGACTGGAAGGGCAGGATGATAGCGCGCAAAGCGCAGGCTACCGTTATCTTTTGGGGCGCGCGGCCAGTGCGGGCGGCGATATTGTCACAGCCTTTGACAACTACGCTGTCGCGGCTGAGGGGCAGGATATTTGGGCGCAACGCGCGCGGCTGGCGCTGCTTGATCTGGGGCGCAGCACAGGTACACTGACCACCACAGATGCGCGACAGCTGCTGCAGCAGACCCGTACGCTTTGGACTGGTGGAGAGTTGGGGCTGGCGACATTAAAGCGCCTTGCGGCCCTTGAGTTGTCAGAGCGCGACAAGATCGCGGCGCTGGTGGTTCTGGCAGATATTTCGCGTCTGCACCCCGAAACGCCAGAAGCAGAAGCCGCATCTGTGCAGATCGAGACATTGATCGACGCCATCTACAAGCGCGGTTTTGCAAACGAGATGCCGTTGACAGAGTTTTTCGAGGCGCATCGCGCTGTCATGCGTGAATTCCGCTTCAACCCTGATTTCAACACATATGCTGAAAAATTTGCCGAACATCTGGTGGAATATGGCGCAAGCGGCCTTGCCGCTACTGAATTCGCTTCGATCCGTGCGCGGATGGACAGGCGCGCGGACGAAATATCGCGCGATCCACAGTCAGAGGCCGAGGAAATCACCAAAATGCTCAGGGCGCGTGACCAACTGCGCCTGAAACATGCAGAGGCGCTTTTGGATGGGGGGCAGTTGACAGAGGCGGCGCGTCTGCTGGAACGGCTAAACGCCGCACCTGACAGCGACTTGCGCGACCGTTACAACCTTGTGCAGGCCAAACTCTTTACTGCAATCCAGCGACCTGCTGATGTGCTGCGCACACAGATGGCCGAACCGACCGATGATTATCTGCGCCTGCGCGCGGAAGCGGCTTTTGCATTGGGCGAATGGTCCCGCGCCCGAGACTCCTACGAGGCGCTTTTGCGTCTTGTGGGGTCGGATATGCAAATGCGTGACCGGATCAACCTGTTGCTCAGCGCGCATCGCAGCGGCGATCAGGCGCGTGCGCGAGAGGTGATCCGCAGCTTTCCGGAACTGGAAGAACACCTTGCTGCGCTGGCCGAAGGGCTGACCGCCGACCTGCCGGATGTGCTGCCACTGCGCGACGATGCCGCCCGTCAGAGGATCCAGAGCGCGGATATCGCGCTGCAACAGCTTCAGGCCGCAGGCGGGGGCGAGGGCATCCCCTGACAGCGTCCGTCTGAAACTTATCGAATCGTTAACCGCACTGAAAACTCTGCCGCCTATATCTGAAAGGTTCCGCTTTCGGCAGGAAACGGCAGTAAAACGCAAAAAGGACGCTTTATCATGAGCATTTCCAACGCAATGCAGACAGGTGTCAGCGGATTGCGCGCCAATTCTACCGCTGTCGGCCGCATCTCCGACAATATCGCGAATGCAAATACCGATGGTTACCGGCGCAGCTTCGCGCAGATGGTCACAACAACGACAACCAGCAACAGCACGGGTCTTGCGCCAGCGGGTGTGCGGGCGGTGCAGGGAACAAATGTGTCGCTTGACGGGGCGCTTCGGCCAACGGGACAGGCAACCGACCTTGCCATCAGCGGGTCAGGGTTCTTCGTTGTGTCACGCAATCCGAATGAACTGGTCGAGTCGAATTACCGCATGACGCGCGCAGGGTCGTTCTTGCCCGATGAGAACGGCTATCTGCGCAATGCCGCCGGGTACTATCTGTCTGGTTTTCCCTACCGCGAAGACGGCACGCTGGGCGCTGTGGATCGCAACCGCTTTGGCGACCTGCAAACGGTGAAAATTGGCGATGTGCAGATGGTTGGGTCCGCGACGACTGCAATAACCGTCGGTGGAAACGTGCCCGCACAACAAACCGGGCTGGCAACGCCGGGCGACCCTTTCCTGTCCTCGGCAGAATATTTCACGCCGTTGGGCGTGTCCGAGCGGCTTCAGTTTTCATGGCAACCAACAGGCACAGCCAACCAATGGGAAGTGACTGTCAGCGATTCCACAGGTGTGGACTTCGGCACTGTTCAGGTGGAATTCAATGCCTCTGGCGCAGATGCAGGTTCGCCCGCAAACTATACTATCTTGGGTGCGTTCCCCGGCTTTGACACTGCGACAGGTCAGGCGACCGTCGATGTTGGCACCCCGGGAAACCCGCAGATTGTGACCATAGATTTCGGCGCGCCCGACACATTCACCGGCATGACGCAATTCGCTGGCGATTACACACCGTTGAAGATCGGGGCCGATGGGTCGGGCACCGGGTCGCTTGTCCGTACCGAGATTGACGAGCGCGGCGATGTCTATGGGGTGTTCGACAACGGAAAACGCAAGGCGCTTTACAACATCCCCCTGGCTGAGGTTCCGAACCCCGACGGTTTGACCACAACAGATGGCAATGCGTTCTTGCTGTCGCGCTCTTCCGGGCCTGTCCGGCTGAGCGGGGCGGGCACCGGGTCCGCAGGGACAATCACTGCCGGCGCGCTGGAAAGCTCTAACGTGGAGGTGGCGCAGGAACTGACAGACCTGATCCAGACGCAACGCGCATATTCGTCCAATGCCAAGATTGTCACCACGGTTGATGAAATGCTGGACGAAACCATGCGGCTTAAGCGCTAACAACCATAAGGGACACCGGCCATGAGCATCACAAGCGCTTTTGTTAGCAGCCGTAGCGGGTTAACCGCCACGGCTGCCCGGTCTGAGGTGACAGCCAACAATATCGCCAATGCCGATCGTGCAGGGTATGTGCGTCGCGGGCTTTTGCTGACAAGCGGCCCCAATGGCGGCGGTGTGCAAGTTGTCGGGTTGCGGCGCGATGTCGACGGCGCGATGGACCGGATGCACCGTCAGGAAATGTCGCGCACAGCAACGCAAGACGCGGTGGCTGACGGGTTGAAGGTTCACGCGGCGCTTCTGGGTGCACCGGGCGACCCGCTGTCCATACCGGGGCGGATAACAGCCCTGCAATCGCGACTGGACGAGTTGTCGAACGACCCTGCACAACCTGCCTTGCAACGCGCCGCGCTTGATGCAGCGGCGGCGGTCACAACGGCATTGAACAGAACTTCGTCGACATTGTCGGAAACAGCCGCGAATACCAGCGCAGGCATCAAGAACGACGTTGAAGTGCTGAATCGTCTTATCTCCGAGACGGCGGAGCTTAGCCAGAAGATTGCTTTGAGTGTCGGCGGGACGCGCGACAATGCAATGCTTGAAGATTCGCTTGCGCAGCGCTTGGATGAAATCTCGGAAATCATGGATTTGCGTATTCTGCGTAATCCAGACGGTGGTATTTCTGTCTATACCGCAGGGGGTGCGCCGCTGGTGGAAGGGCGCATTGTCCACCCTGTCACCTTCGCGGAAGGGGATGGGAAGTTGTTCGCGGGAGAGGCTGAAATCACGCCGGGCAACCCTGCTGCGCGTGGGTTTCAAGAAGGGCGACTTGCAGGGCGGATGAATTTGCTGAACGAGATCCTGCCACGCATGCAGGTTCAACTGGACGAAGCGGCACGCATGCTTGTGGTGTCTTTTACCGATGCAGACAATACGCTGACTCCGGGTGAGGCGGGGCTATTCACTGACAATGGCGCGGCATTCGACCCGCTGGCAGCCTCTGGGCTTGCTGCGCGTATCTCGCTCAACGAGGCGGTGCGCGGGCCAGATGGGGATACGCTTTGGCGTATGCGCGACGGGATGGGCGCTCCTGCCCCCGGCCCGGAAAGCGACAGCACGCAGGTTGAAAGGATGATTGGCGCCTTCAACGTCGTTCAGACCATTACGCCAGAGGCCGGACTGGGCGCACAGGCGCGACTGACCGATTTCGTGCCAGCCATGATTGCAGATCAGCAGGTTGCGCGCAGTTCGGCGCAGGGCCGCGCAGAGGCGTTGCGTGCGGGCGCACAGGCGCTTGAAACCGCGCGGCTTGGGTTTCAGGGCGTGAATATCGACGATGAATTGCAACAACTGGCGTCAATCGAGCAAAGCTACGCCGCAAATGCGGTCATGATGCGCACCTTGGGCGAGATGCTGGATACACTGCTGAACGCAGTCTGACCATAAAGGGTAGAAACATGATTGGAACTGTCCGTACAATGTCAACGCTTGACGCGCTTTCAACCCAGCGCAGGGTCGCCGCTGATCTGGACATGCGCCTGTCCAAGGCCGCAACTGAGGCATCGACCGGGCAGAAAGCAGATATCTATCAAGCGCTTGGTCTGCGTGCCTCCGAGGCGCTGGTGCTGCGTGCCGGTATGGCGCGAAACGAAGCATTCATTGCCTCGAACGAGATGCTTTCAAGCAGACTGGAATTGACCGCACTGACATTGCGCCAGACGCGCGAAACTGCACAGGGGTTTCTGGATCTTGCGGTCAGCAATGTCGCCGGACCAACACAAACAGCCGGGGAATTGCAGCACGCGGCCAAGTTGGCGCTGGAGCGCTTGACCGGCCAGATCAATACAACCTTTCGCGGCGTGCCAATCTTTGCCGGGACTGACAGTGCTCAGGCCCCGTTGCAGCGGTGGGATGCGGTCAATCCTGCCACCGGACTTTCGCCAAATGATGTGCTGGGTGTGACCGTTGGCATGGGGTTGGCAGATGGGGCAGATGCAACCGACAAGGCCGCGCGGCTTGCCGAAATCTTTGCCAGCGCCCCAACCGTCCTACCCCCGGAACAGCGTTTCGAAAGCACGTTCTTCAACGGAACGCCGCAGCTTGCCCCCGACGGTACAGCCGCGCCACGTGTCACGGCCCGGATCGACGAGTCGACCGTGATACAGCATGGCGTTCAGGCAAATGATCCTGCCTTTACCGACCTGCTGCGCGGGCTTTCCATGCTTGCGTCACTCGATGCGAGCGCCATCGCTGATCCCGATGCTTATCGGGTCTGGGTTGGTGAAGCGGCGAATGCAATTTCGTCAGGAATTTCTGGGCTGATAGAGGCGGAATCGCGCTTGGGCAGCCAGCAGCAGACTGTGGAGCAGGTCCTTGGAATGCAGCGTGACCGTCAGTCCCTTTTCAACAGTCAGGTTCTGACACTGGAAGGCGTTGACCCCTACGAGGCGGCCACGCGTTTGTCCCAGTTGCAGACGCAGCTTGAAGCCACCTATGCCATCACTGCGCGGCTGTCTCGATTGTCATTTCTGAACTATATGTAAACTCCCGGCTATCGGCAGACTTTGGAAGCAAGGCATCATCCGCTCCGTGCCCTGTTTGCTCCGGGGCGGACATTTTATAGCCGCGCCCATGCACCGTTTCGATGTATCGGTGCCCAGATGCGGCGGCGGCGTCGATCTTCTTGCGGATCTTGCAGATATAAACGTCAATGACCTTGTCGAAGGGCTGGTCTTCGGCCAACCCATAGACGGCTTCATAAATTGCAGCTTTCGAGATGACCTTGCTGGCGTTCAGTGCAAGAAACTGGAATATCGCATGCTCACGCCCCGACAGGAAAACCCGCTGTCCGGACACCTCCGGGTCGCGACCATCAAAATAGGCCGTGACTTCGCCAATGCTCAGGCTTTGGGCGGCGTGGCCATGCGCGCGGCGGGTGATCGAATTGATACGCGAGCGCAGCTCTATTGCCTTTAGCGGGATGACCAGGTCGTCATCTGCCCCGCAATCCAGCGTTTTTGCCGCCGCGCGTGCGTTGCGAAAATCGCGTAGGACAATGATCGGATTACGGCACCCAGCACTGCGCAACTGTGTGATCTGGTCAAGGACCAAGGCGCTATCTGCCAGAAGAAACGGGCGCGTGTTGTGCCCCTCAAGGTTCAGCATGCCAAGGTCACCCTCGAAAAACGCTTCGGAAATACGCACGGACACAATCTGAGCGTTCCGCAATTCGGCAACAAGTCCGCCAATGCGATCATCCCGAGGCTCGTAAAGGTAGATGTGCATCACAAGGGTCCTTTGCTGCCCAACTGCGCCAGATGATGTATAAAGCATTTTGAGGCGCATAATTTTACTATATAAACGTCTTATACATGAAAAAAACAAGTATAGACTGATTATATACTTGAAAAATTCTTTAACTAGCTGTTTTGTTGTTCTTGGGTGGCCCGGGTATGTGTGGCTGCGGAACAGGAACTGCCATGCTTTCGGATTTGCGCTTATCATTCTCGCTGGGGCCAGCAGTGCTTGCTGTCCTGATCTGGTTCGGATTAGGCGCGGAGCCGGTTCATGCCGATGTACGCATAAAGGATATCGCCTCTTTTGAGGGGGTGCGAGAGAACCAGCTTGTGGGATATGGTCTGGTTGTCGGGCTGGATGGGACTGGCGACCGGCTGCGCAACAGCCCTTTTACGCAGCGCTCCCTAGAAGGGATGCTGGAACGGCTTGGCGTTGGCAATCTGTCGACTGAGACGATGCGCACAGCCAACACAGCCGCTGTGATTGTCACGGCAAATCTGCCGCCCTTTGCGCGCCGTGGGTCCACGATTGATGTCGTTGTGTCATCCTTGGGGGACGCCGCGTCGTTGCGGGGTGGCACGCTGATCGTAACCCCGCTGGCAGGCGCCGATGGCGCGGTTTATGCAGTCGCCCAAGGGCCGATTGCCGTTGCGGGCTATGCAGCGCAGGGTGTGAATGCCAGCATCGTCGAAGGAGTGCCGACCGTTGCCCGGATTGAGAATGGCGCGACCGTAGAGAATGAGGTCGGTCTGTCATTCAATTCATTGCACAGTGTGCGGATTGCGCTTCGCACGCCCGACTTTACCACCGCTGCACGCGTGCAAGAGGTGATAAACCGCGCTATCGGGCCAAACACCGCAATTGCGCTTGATCCGGGCACGGTCGAAGTCCGACCGGATGGCAAAACCGACATCTTTGGCCTGATGTCGCAGATCGAGGGGTTGCGCATTCAGCCCGACAGCATTGCAAAAGTCGTGATCGACGCGAGGTCGGGCACCATTGTCATTGGGGCGGATGTTCGGATTGCCCGTGTCGCGGTCAGTCAGGGTGGGCTGACCGTTATCGTGCGCGAGGATATCGAGGTCAGCCAGCCCGCGCCCTTCTCCATCGGGGAAACCGTTGTTGTGCCGCAGACAAATGTGCAGGTTCAGGAACGCGAAACGCAGTTCACAGTGCTGGAGGGCGATGTCAGCCTGCAAAGGCTGGTCGATGGGCTGAACGCCATAGGGCTGGGGGCTACGCAAACAATCTCGATCTTGCAGGCGATAAAGGCCGCTGGCGCGCTTTATGCAGATCTGGAGATCATCTGATGGAGGTCTCGAACCCTTTCCTGCCCAATTTCGCCCATACGACTCGCGTTGCCGCCCCGGCAACTGACGAAGCCCGTGCTGCGCATGAGTTTGAGACAGTGTTCCTGTCGCAAGCGGTCGAAGAGATGATGCGGGGTATATCGGCGGGCGAATTTGGTGGTGGTCATGGCGAAGAGATGTGGCGCAGCTTTATGGCGCGCGCTCTTGCCGAGGAAATCGCCGCGCATGGCAGTGTCGGAATCGCACGCAGCATCGAGGCGGGCATTGCGGCCTATAGCACAGGAAAGGCAGGGGAATGACCGATCCCGAACGCGACGCGATCAAGGCCCTGACACGGCTTTTGCAGCGCGAAAATGCAGCCATTCGAAAGGGTGATCTGGCGCAGATCGACGCTGAGATTACCCGCAAGGCGGAACTGGGCGCGGCCCTTGAGGCCGCCGCGCCCGCTATCGCGGAAGCGCTTGCTGCCGACCTGCCAGATGATGCGCTAATCGTGCAGATCACGGCCCTGCGCGCGGAAATAGAGGCAAACCAGACATTGCTGGACGGCATGACACAGGCCACGGGCGGTCTTGTGGCCGAGCTTGCGCGCATCCGCGACCGGCACGGCTTGCGCGGCATTTACGGCGCGACAGGCACCCAGCGCGCGGGTGAACCCATTGCCGTGCAGCGTTTTGACCGTTCTGTGTGAAATGTTAACCGCGCTGTAACCCGCGCGGCCAATCTTCTGATACGGCCAAGGCCGAAGCAGGCCAAAATGCCAGTTTTCGTCAGAAAGACGAACATCATACTCAAGACCCTAGAAAGGGAAATGACATGACTTCGATCCTTACGAACAACTCCGCCATGAACGCACTGACCACATTGCGGAACATCAACAACAACCTTGGCACCACGCAGGACCGCATCAGCACGGGCCTGAAAGTGGCATCCGGCAAGGACAACGCGGCGTATTTCTCGATCTCGTCCACGATGAAGGGCGATAGCGGGATGATCAAGTCCATCGACGAAGGGCTTGCCCTGACTAAGAATGCTGTTTCGACTGGCCGTCTTGGTGCAGAAACAGTTGCCGATCTGGCGCGCCAGTTTGTCGAACGCGTTGCCTTTGCGCAGGGTGAAGGTGTCGACAAGGAAAAAGTTCAGCTCGAACTGGATGCCCTCGCGGATAACATCAGAACCATTATTGATCAGTCAAGCTTCAATGGTTCTAGCGTTGTCAAGGGAGAGGCTGCCATAACTGCCGTAACCGGAATTTCCCGTGACGCGACTGGTGCCTTTGGTGCGCCGACCACGATAACGATTACTCCGGTTGATCTGAATGCGATACATACGGCACTTGATGGCATCGACGTGGATGCTGATCCTGCTGCCGCGCTGACAGCTGCCGAGGCGCAACTAACGGCGGCGGTCGATGCGGCAACTTCTCTTGGTGTTGCTGAGAAAGCTATCGAGACGCAGCAATCCTTCCTTGGCGAACTGGCAAAGCGTCTGGACAGCGGCATTGGCAGCATGATCGACGCAGATATGGAAGAAGAAGCCGCCCGTCTTCAGGCGCTTCAAGTCCAGCAGCAGCTGGCAACACAGGCGCTGTCCATCGCCAATCAGGGGCCACAGAATATCCTGAGCCTCTTTCGCTGAGGGCGATGACCTGACCTGAGGTCAGACATACAGGCAAAGGCGGGGGCCGGTTCAATCGGCCCCCGCCATCCCCTCCCTTGAGCACCAGATCAACAGGCATTCCCATCTTAACAGCCTCCCGGTCAGAAGTCCGGGGCCGCAGGAAAGCAGAACGCATGAGCATCGCCGCCTATAAATCCACCATCCGCCAAAGTGAATCGCCCCGCCAGATCGAGCGGCGCATCCTGTCACGCCTGACCGGCGCGCTAGAGGCGCATGTCGTATATGACACAGCCGCCACATTCGAACGTGTCCAGATCCTGTCTAACGGGTTGCGCGCCGCGCTGTCCGAGAACCAGACATTCTGGAACGAATTGAAATATGACCTTGCACAGCCAGAGAATGGCTTGTCGCCCGAATTGCGCGCGGGGCTTTTGTCCATCGCCCTATGGGTCGACCGGCAGACAGGTGCTGTAATGGGGGGGCAACCCGGCGTGCGTGCGCTGGCAGATATAAACCGCAGCATCATTACCGGGCTGTCTGCCCCCAAGCCCGCCCAGTCATCAGCCGAAACAGATGCCGCGCGTCCGCTTCAGGCCGTGCAGCAGGGGGGATGATGCAATGGCCCTTAAACTGACTCTGAAACCCGATGAGCGGATTATCGTCAACGGCTGCGCCATGCGCAATTCCAGTCGCCGCCATGTGCTGACCATAGAAACCCATGCCGATGTGATCCGGGGCCATGACCTGTTGGAGTCTGATGGCGTTGTGACACCTGTGCGCCGTGTCTATTTCCTGATCCAGACCGCGCTGACACGGGCGGATTTGCGCGATGATCTGGTAACCCCGATCCAGAAACAGCTTGCCGTGCTGGCCACGGTGTTTGGCGGCAGCAATGTCGGCCAGATCTTTGAAGCGGCGAATTTTGTCAGCATCGGCGATTACTACAAGGCCCTGAGTGCGCTGCGCCCTGTCTTGCGACATGAGGAAGAGATCATGTCCCGGCAAAACGCAACCGATCCAGACTGCGCGGCGTCCAATTCGCATATGCCTGTGCCTGCTTCACAGACAATGCCGCTGGCTGCGCGGTCATGACCGGCGCGATGGGGGTTTCGACCCATCTTGGCCTGCGCATCGCAGATGCCACGCGCGAGGCGCGGGTCACGGCCATACGCGACAGCGCCGAGCATAGCCGCGCGATTGCCACGTTCCGTGAGCGCATTGCCGATGTCAGAAATGTCAGTGATCTGATGGCGGATCGCGATCTGTATGTCTTTGTCATGAAGGCGTTTGATCTGGAAAACCAGATCTTTGGCAAGGCGATGATCCGCAAGGTGCTGGAGAGTGATCCGACCAAGCCGGATGCTTTGGTCCGCCGCCTGACGGACCCGCGCTTTCTGGAATTGCACAAGGGTCTTGGCTTTGGCCCTGATGGAAAAGGCAACGTTTCGGTTTCTGACAAGTCATGGCAGGACGATATTGTTGCGCGCTATGTCGAGCGGCAATTCATTAACGGGCAGGCCGCACAAAGTGAAAGCGTCGCCAATGTGCTTGAGTTCCGGCAAAAAGCCCCGCGCGTCAACACCTGGTTCGATGTGCTGAAAGACCCGGTTATGGCGCAGTTCATGCGTACGGCACTTGGCTTGCCAGACGAGTCCGTGCGCCTTGATATTGACCGGCAGGCAGCGCTTCTCGGGACGAAGTTCGACCTTGAAAAGCTGCAAGACCCGCAAGAGCGCAAACGGCTGGAGCGCCTTTATACGATCATAACCGATGCGCGTGACACATCTCGCGTGGCGCAGAACGCTGCTGTGCAGATCATGTCTGGTGTTATCAATTCGGCGGCCGGCGAGGGGCGGTTTGTTCCGGTCACTCTCGATATTGCGGCGATAGGAAACTTGCCGCGTCAGCCCTACCGCTAGTGTTTGCCACCTGATACGGCATAGTAGAGGACGACTCGGCGCGCGTTGCCAACGCTGGCGCGGTGCGCCAAGCGCCAAGTCAAACCCAAAGGCCACGCCCCTGCGAAAATGCCCCAGACAGGAAGCATGGCCCATTCATCAGGGGTGAATACGAGGCGCGCGGTTAGTCTATAAGCTCCTCTTCATCCTCTGCGCTGGGCATGCGGATGACCTCTTGTTCAACCAGTTCTCGGGCGCAATCTACGATTGCCAATTGGGCGGCGCGCACTTCTCGGCTCCGAACGGCCCCCATCGTGTTCATTTCGTCCAGCAGCATGTCGCGCGAGCGGATGGGCAAGGCGGCAAGTAAGTGTTCGCGCATCTCTGTCGACGCGCCGCGCAGCGCCATTGGCAGAACATTGCCTTGCAGTGCCCGCATGACGCGCGCAAGCGATTGCAAGTCGAGCCTTAGCAGATCGTCGAATGTAAACATCTTTTGGCGGATGGTTCCGAAATCCTGTGGTATGCGCTGTTCCAGCTTTTCCGACAGCGCCTCGAAGGTTTCACGGTCCAGTTTGTTGAACAGATCGGCCATGCGCCGTTGCATTTCGCCCGACCCTTGCTTGGTCGCGTGCACGATCAGATCGCGTTGCAGCGACTCTTCGATATGGCGCATTGTTTCGGCGGGAACTGCCTTCATGCGGATCATCCGCTCGACAACGGCGTGCATGCGCTCGAACGGCATCTGCACCAATGATCGCGCGGCGATTTCGGTTGGCAATCTTGAAAGGATCACAGCGGCGGTCTGTTCATGCTCTCCATTCAGGTATTCGGCGATAACCATCTCGTTCATTGTGCCCAGCCTCGTCCAAAGGTCACGTTCCTGCAACGGTCCGCGAATATCCTTGAGGATCGAAGCGACCTGTTCAGGTGGCAAGAAGCTGCGCAGCATGTTTTCGGCTATGGCGAGTGATCCGACAACACCGGAACCGGTGGCAACGGTTTCCGAGAATTCGCTGATAACCTCCTCAACCCACGGCGCCGGGATGACCCCAAGACCAGACACTGCGCGCGTGATTTTCTGAATATCGTTGTTATCGAGTTGCTTCATCAACTCTGATCCGCGCTTCTCACCCAGACACAGAAACAGGATCGCGGCTTTCTCTGGACCGCGCAGCTTGCGCCCTGGGCGTGTATCTTGCTGGGCGCTGGTGGTTTCGATCTTGGTATATGGCATCACGATGTTCCTTTTCGGGACACGGGGGCTATTGGCGCAAAGGTCCTACCCGCCAAGCGGCAGGTAGCTTTCCATCAAACTTCCGGCCAGCATGAACCAGCCGTCAATCAGGACAAAGAAGATGATCTTGAATGGCAAAGAGATCAGGACAGGGGGCAACATCATCATGCCCGCGCTCATGAGGATTGACGCAACGATCAGGTCAATCGCTATGAATGGCAGATAAATCAGAAACCCTATCGCAAAGGCGCGCCGCAACTCGGAAATCATGAAAGCGGGCACCAGTTCTCGCCAGCCTGCTTCTTCGGCTGTCTGGGGTTCTGGCGTCATTTCGGCGCTGGTGCCGTCCGCGCGCGCAGCCAGATCGCGGAACAAGGCAAGGTCCTTTGGGCGGGTATTGGCGAACATGAAGGTCTTGAACGGCGCACCAACACGCTCAAGCGCTTGTTCTTCAGTGATGGAATTGTTCAGAAGTGGGCGCAGCCCCCCTTCCCATGCATCTTCGAAAACAGGTTGCATCACGAAAAACGTCATGAACAGCGCCATGCTGGCCAGAACAATATTTGGTGGTGTCTGGTTCAGACCAAGGGCAGATCGCAGTATCGAGAATACGATCACGAAGCGCGTGAAACAGGTCATGATCATAAGCAGGCCGGGCGCGACGCTGAGAACCGTCATCAAAGCAATGAATTGCAGGATACGCCCGCTCAGGGTTGCGCGTTCATCCGATCCGACTGGTGCGTCGGTCAATGCACCGGACAGCGCCTCTAGCAAGCCACCTGCATCTTGCGCCAGCACAGGCCCTGCTGCGAGACAGGACAGCAACACTCCCAAAGTTGCTGAAGTGCGCCGCATGTGAACCGAAAACCGATACATATGCGCCTAGTTTTCCAGCACATAGTCTTTGACGATCTCTGTCAGCGCCACGCCGATTTTGTCACCGTCTAGTTTGACCAGATCGCCGCGCGCCACCAGCCTGTCATTGATGACCAGATCAACAGCCTCTCCGATCCTGCGGTCCAACTCGATCACCGATCCGCGCGACAGTTTCAGCAGTTGCGAAATCGGCATCCGCGTATGGCCCAGTATGACCTGAACGCGCAGATCGACATTCAGCATCGCATCAATATTGCGTCCCTGTTGCTGCTTTGGCGCGGTCCGCATTTCGGCTTGTGTATCGCCTGTCACACCCTCTGCGGTGTCCAGTTTCGGGAATGCTTCGGAAAGGGGTGCAGCGCGTGTTTGGTTTTCCCCGGTGTCAGGTGCCTGCGGGTCTGCCGTAGGTTCGTCTTGTTCGGCCATGCTCAACGCTCCGAAAGAGGGATGGGGGCTGCGGACCGTGCGTCGCGCAGCGCGCATAGAATCCGGTCGCAGATTGAGGAGAAACTGTATTCCAGAAAGCCGCTATCCCATTCGACGCGCGCTTCACCATCTGCCAATGCTTCATTGGCGTGTATCTCGACACGACCTTGCAGACCATTCTGCACGATTGCTGCATTCAGATCGTCTTGAAGCAATTCAAGCGCTTCGGGCGACAAACAAATCCGCAATGAGACACTGCCCAGCCCAAGGCTGAGAGCGCGGCGAACCTGAGCCAGGGCGCGATCATGCGCACGATGTCGCAGAAGTTCCGGGAACACCTGCTCGCATACGGTCAGCGCGAAATCCAGTATCTGTGCCTCAAGGATTTGACGGTGGTTGTCATTGGCTTGTACCAATGCTTCGATCTGTGGACCCAAAGCGTCGAGCGCTGCTGCCCTTCGCGCATGATCTGCTTCTGCGGCATCTGCCAACCCCTCTGCATGACCTGCGCGCCTGCCTTCAAAAAAGGCAACGGCGCGCGCAGCCTCGACTGCATCAACCAGTTCCGCAGGTGTGTGACAGGCGCGCGCGTCGCGGCGTGCCTGAAGTTCTTCGCGTTCCAGTTCAAGGTCGAAGTCGCGGTCGAATATCATGCTCATGTCATCAAACCTCTTCTGCCAGCCAGCTTTGGATTGCACGAAGCGACTCTGTCGGTTCCTGCTCGACCAGTTGACCCAGCGCCTTGATCCGGCCAGAGCGGACCCCGCCTGACACAGAAGCGAGGGTCATGTATTCGCTGTGCTGATCGTCCTGATCGGGGAAAATAACCGAAACATCTTGCCGTGATGTCGCGTCTGCTGGTCCGGCAAGTGCAGTTGTCTGCGGCGCTGATCCTACCTGTGCAATTGCCCCGTAACCGCCCGGTGCGCCCTCTGCGCCCAGAGCAAGCATGCCGTCCTCTGGCCAGATACGCCGCATAAGCGGGGTCAGGCCAAAGATCAGGAAGAGCGCGACAACCGCCAACGCAAAGATGCTGCGCAGGATTGTCATCAGGTTGGCCGCAATTACTTGCATGATCGACATGCCCAAGGGCGCGCCAACATCGAGCGAGTAGTCAATAAACCGCAGGCTGTCGACTGATACGGTGTCGCCGCGCGCAGCATCGAAGCCTATCGCCGCACGCACAAGCTGTGCGAGCCTTTCGAGTTCTTCTGCCGGGCGCTCTACGTAGGTAACGCTGCCATTGTCGGCGACTTCATAAATGCCATTGACCAGAACGGCGACTGACAGGCGCATTACCTCGCCCGGTTCGCGCACAGTTTCGCTTTGGGTCGAGCCGATTTCGTAATTGATGATCTCATCGGTGCGTGCGCTGCTGTTGGTCGATAGGGGGCCAAGCCCAGCGTCTGCCAGTTCGGCAGGAAGATTGTTGGCAACGCCGATATCGTCACCTGTGGAATTCCTGTCTTCGCGGGTTTCTTCGCGTGTTTCGGTTGACCTGACAACCTGTTGCTCCGGGTCGAAGCTCTGGCTGCGAATGACCTGCCTTTCCTTGCTCAACTCGACATTGACCTGAACGCGGGCATTTCCTGCGCCAACCCGTGCCGTAAGGATTTCGGTGATGTTGCGCGCCATCTGTTCCTGCATTGCAGCCCCTGAGGCCCCGCTGGCGACCTCTCCGGTGCCGTCCTCTGACAGGATTGTCTGACCGCTTGCCGTGAGCACTGTAACGCGGTTCGGCGACAGGTTTGGCACAGCGGACGCGACAAGTGCCCTGATCGCAAGCGCCTGGCTGCGTCCGATAGTTTGTGTCGCTCGGCCACGAACAATGACCGAGGCGCTGGGGTCGGGGCGGGTGCGCGAGAAAGCCTCGCGCTCTGGCAATACAAGATGGACGCGGGCAGCATCAATTCCGTCGATTGTTTGAATGGATCGCGCAAGTTCGCCTTCCAGCGCGCGCAGGCGGCTGACTTGTTGCATGAAACTGTTCATGCCTAGCCCGCTGGAATTGTCAAAAATCTCCCATCCCGGCGCACCCTCGTCAGGAAGCCCCTGCTGGGCCAGCGCCATCCGTGCTCGTGCTACGTCTTCCTGTGGAACAAGCACCACGGCCCCGCCGCCGCCCAACTGCACATTGAAGCCATCTTGTTCCAACGCAGCGACAACGCGACTGGCGCCTGCAAGCGACAGGTCGCTGTAAAGCGGCGCATAAGTCGGCTTCATTACTGCGGTGAGTCCGAAGAATAGCGCAAGAACAAGGCCGATCCCTGTCGCCCCAAGCGCGAGAAGCCGGTTCCGACCAAGCGCCAGAAGATTGTTGATGATCGGCTGCAATGTCGAAATCCGGTACTGGTGGTTTAATGTAACTTTAAACATCAGATAGCATGGATAGCAAGTATAGTTTTTTACTTGTTGCCATTTATGCGTGATTATTCCATATTCGACAAGAATTAAAAATCTGTCCTTGTAGGGCTTGCGAGTTAGCACATGTTCAAGAAGAAAACCGTCCTCGGTACATCAGCGGCGCTTGGAACAGGTGATGCCGAACCCAAGGTCTGGTTGCGGCGCAGGAGTGTCGCAATTCTAGGGGTGGCCGTGCTTTCGATAGTTGCGCTTGGTGGCGGGTTGCTGGTCGCGTTCAAGCCCCCCAGTTTGCCAGCGCTCTTGAATGATGACGGCCCCGAAATGACCAGCGCATCCGCGTCACCAGACGAAGCGCCTCCGCTTCCGGCTGGGGCCAATCTTATGGTGATGCCCTTTGACGAAATGATTGTGAACATCACTGCGACGTCTGAGTCGGGGCGTCTGACCAGTCGATTCATGAAGGTTGATCTGGCGCTGGTTTATGATCAGGCGCAGGATGAGACGGGGCTGGTAGAGGCGCGGCACATCTATATGCGCGACGCGTTTCAGGATTATTTGCGCCAAGTCACCGACCGCGATATCGAAGGCACACTTGGTCTTGTCACCCTCAAGTCAGAACTGTTGCGCCGCGCGCGCGCCATCGCAGGCAGCAATGCTCCGCATGAGCTGGTTATCTTGGGGTTGGTGGTGCAATGACGCAGCCGCAAGCGGAAACGGAACTGAGTGGCAAGACTGCCCAAGTGCAGGAAGAGATTATCCACGCAGCCTTGCATAGCTACGAACGCCTTCCTTTGTTTGAGGTAATCATGGGGCGTATGGCGCAGGCACTTGGACCGGCGCTGCGCGCGACATTGCACAAAAAAGTCGATGTGTCGCTACATGCCGTCGATTATCTTGCATGTGGCAAGGCACTTGATCAGGCCCCCGACCCCGGACTTGTCGCTGTGGTCACTGCCCGGCCGTGGTCAGGCGTGCTTGCGGTAACGCTGGAGCCAGCGCTCTTGTTCGCCGCGCTAGAGGTCATGCTTGGCGCACCAGACGAGGGCGAGGGAAGCGCCGAAACGAAGCCCGGCTCCGCCGTGGCCGCATGGCAGCCGCGGGCCTTTACCTCGATTGAGAAGCGACTTGGCGGAACCCTTGTTGGATTGGTCATGCAAGAGGTTGCGATTGCTTTCGCACCGATTGACGAAGTCACATTCGAGACGGGGCCAATTGAAAGCGGTCCGCGAGATGTCTTGCTTGCGCCCGCCATTTCGGGATGTGTGCGAGTGACTTTTGGCATCAATCTGGATGGGCGCAGCGGTAAGCTGTGCCTGATTGTGCCGCATCGGACACTGGATGGGCTGCGCGCAACATTGTCTCAACCCTGTGCGTCCGATCAACTGGGTGAGGATCCGGGTTGGAGCGCGCTGTTGTCCCAATCGCTGAATGACACCCCCGTAACCCTGACAGCAATCCTACATGAACATATGTTGCAACTGGCCGAGGTGCTGGATTGGCGGCGTGGTCATGTGTTGGACTTGGGTATTGATGCCACGCAAGAGGTCGTGGTGGCCTGTAGTGGCAAGGACATGTTCCGAGCGGCCATTGGCCGGCGCAAGAATGGCGCTTTCGCGCTGCGCGTCACGGCTCAACTTGATGAGAAAGAGGAGGAAGGCGCATATGGCACTGGCAATTGATTTGGTTATTCTGCTGCTACTTGCAGGCACTTTAGGGTATGCATTCCTTGTTGACCGCCGGGTGCGTGCACTTATGTCGGCGCTGCGCACGTTAGAGCCTGTGGTCGGTCAGTTTTCCGCTGCTGTAGACCGGAGTGAAAGCTCGATCAAATCGATGCAAATCGACACTCCTGTTTTCACAACGGCACGGCGCGGAAAAGAGCCGCGTCTTACGCGCCCAGGAACGCCGACTGTTGCCGCCGCCGCGTCGGGCGCTGCCAGTTCTACGGAGAACGCGCAGACGGACCGCGTCGCGCCCGAATTGCCGCCCGGCATGGCGCGTGTCAACGGCAAGGCAGATCTGGTGCGTGGTTTCTTCGAGACGGTTCGGAGCCGGGACGCATGATACCCGGACGTCCGTTGCGCATGGTCTTTGGGATGCTTGTGATTGCTGGTTTTGGCAAACTGACCTTTGCAACCCTAGATTATTTTCAGTCAGGGTTGATCATGCCCCGGGCTGAGAACACAGCATCATTCTTTGTTGCCACAGCCTCTGCCGATACGGAGAATGAGCCAGATAGCGCCCTGGTGCCGCGCCAAGATACTGCAATGCAGCAAGGCGATACGCCAGAAGAACTGTTCACGGCCATCAAGGCAGAACGAGAGTTGCTGGAGGCGCAGCGCGCTGTGCTGGCAGAGCGGTCAGCAGAAATCGACCTTGCGAATGCAATGCTCACGACAGAGACAGCGCGCCTTGCCGACCTGAAAGAAGAAGTTGAAGCACTGTTGGAGCGTGCAAGCCTCGAGCATGTTGCCGATGTTGAGAGGCTGGTGGCGCTATACTCGAACATGAAGCCGCGTGATGCGGCCGCGATCATGAATGATCTGGATCTTGAAGTGATGGTCACTGTGTTGGGAACGATGCCGGAGCGTAACGCCGCACCTATTCTTGCTGCGATAAACCCGGCCCGCGCACGCGCCCTCTCCCTGATCCTGCTAGAGCGCGCCAAGTTTCCGGGCGACCGCCGCTTGAACGAGATCCGTCTGGACTGAACCGATATGCGCGGTGGGTATCAGGTCAGACGCCTGTCGCCTCAGTCCAAGTCGCGCAACTGCGACCCAGCCGGAGGCTTGCGGCGGATATTGCGGCGCAGATCCATGATATAGCCGATGATTTCCGCAACCGCCTGCCAATGTTCAATCGGGATTGCGCTGTCGACCTCGACGATTGCATGAAGCGACCGCGCAAGGGGTCGGTTCTCGACGATGGCAACATCATTTTCACGCGCTATGCGCCGGATCTGCGCTGCCATCAGTCCCGTGCCTTTGGCCACACAGACAGGTGCCCGATCCACACCGGGCACATATTTCAGTGCAACCGCGTAATGGGTCGGGTTGGTCAGCACAAGGGTCGCAGTCGGCACGGTTGTCGCAATGCGCTGGCGGGCACGTTTGCGCCGGATTTCGTTACGCTTCGCCTTGATATGCGGGTCGCCTTCGCTGTCCTTATGCTCATCGCGCAACTCACGCATACTCATCCTTTGTTTCTTGATCCATTGTGCGCGTTTCCACAGGATGTCGATCACCGCGATAACCACCAGAAACAACGTTGTCGCGATTAACAGGCGCAGCACAGCCTGCCGGACATAGGTGAGAAAGCTTTCCGGTACTGCATCGGGGGATTGCCAGATCGCTGTGACCGCACCATGCGCGATGAAAACAGCCAGGGTGCCGACTACAAGAACCTTGGCCACGTTTTTCAGAAACTCTACCAGAGTGTCAGCCGAAAACAGGCGTTTGATCCCGGCGATGGGTGATATCTTTGAAGCCTTGGGTTTGATCCGTTCAAGTGCGACTACAGTTTCGCCCTGTATCAATACGCCGAAAAGGGCCGCCAGAACCATAACCGCAACCACTGGCGCCACCGCGGCTGCAATCCCGCGCGAAAGCTGACCCGAGACAGCGCCAATATCGGCGAGGCCGGCTGTATCCTCGCCGATCTCGATTTGGCCCGCCAGTTCTAGCAGGCCGCGCAATACACCGGCCAGATTGGGTAAAACCAGCGGAAGCAGAAACACCGTAATCACCAAAAGCGAGAACACGGACATCAGGTTGCCCGTTTCCCGAGATGCGGGGACATCGCCCTTGTCGCGCGCCTTGCGCAGTTTGCGCTCTGTTGGCTCTTCGGTTTTGCTGCTTTGCTCTTCCTCGCTCATTGCATCCGCCTAGAACGTGAAGCTGCTTAGCCAATCGGCGAAGCGCTGCATGAAACCATCAAGCATTGTGGGTGCTGCGACGACCAACACGAACAGGCCCGCGCCGATCAGAACGGGCGTTGCGACAAAAAAGACCGGCAGGGCTGGCATCATCCGGTTTGCCAGCCCCATGCCAAGGTTCAGCACAAGTCCCATGACATGAAACGGCACGGTCAGCGCGAAACCGATGTAAAAGCTGGCCGCGACCGCCTTTATCGCCTGTCCGGCCAGATCGCCCGGCATTATCTGACCGGGTGGAAAGACGTCATAACTCCTTAGCAGGGCATCAATCATCAGGTGGTGCAGGTCCGTCGCGAATATCAGGGCGACGCCCGCCATCATCAGCGCATCCGCAATCATGGTAGAACCCTGAAACGCACCGGTTTCGGGCGCAA
>SKGU01000100.1 GCA_007117255.1 Natronohydrobacter sp.
AAAGCGGTTGCGGGTCTGCATGGTATCACCTTTGCGAAAGCATTTGATCTTATATGTGACCTCACGCCCGGAAACTCAAGGTTGACTTCACCTGCCAGACCGCGCCAGACAGTCGCAACTTCTCTTGTCAGCAGGTCGGCATGTCCCCCTTCGCAATTCTTTTTCCCGATATCAGCCCCGAAATCTTCACGCTTGATCTGGGCAGTTTCTCATTCGCGCTGCGGTGGTATGCGCTGGCCTATATCGCAGGTTTTTTGCTGGGCTGGTGGATCGTGATGCGCCTGATGAAGCACCCTGCCCTCTGGCCGGAACACCGCGCGCCGATGGAGCCTGCCCGTGTCGAGGGGCTTCTGACCTATGTGATCGTGGGTGTCATCCTTGGCGGCCGTCTGGGCTATGTGCTGTTCTATCAGCCCGGCTATTACCTGTCACATCCCGCCGAGATCCTGCGCGTCTGGGAGGGCGGCATGGCGTTTCACGGCGGGCTTGCCGGGGTAATCATAGCAGGGCTGATCTTTTGCCGACGCCACGCGGTGCCGCCCTTGCAGATCGCAGATGCGATGGCCCTGGTCGCGCCCATCGGTATCGGGCTGGGGCGTGTGGCCAATTTCATCAATGCCGAACTTTGGGGGCGGCCCACCTTGCAGCCCTGGGGGGTCGTCTTTCCCGGCCCACAGGCGCAAGCCTGCCCCTGGGATTGGCCGCTGCCCTTCTGCGCGCGCCACCCCACGCAGCTTTATGAGGCAGCGCTTGAGGGGCTGGTGCTGTTTGCCGTGCTGGGCTGGCTTGTCTGGCGCAGCGGTTGGCTGAAAACCCCCGGCGCGGTCACGGGTGTGTTCATCGCGGGTTACGGGCTGGCGCGCTTCACGGTCGAATTCTTCCGGCAGGCCGATGCGCAATTCATAACGCCTGCCAATCCGCTGGGCCATGTTTTCAGCCTTGGCCCGATTGGCCTGACCATGGGGCAGATGCTGTCTGTGCCGATGATCATTGCAGGGCTGGCGCTTGTAATCTGGCGCAGGCGGGCATGACAGCACTGAAGCGCCTTTTGCTGCGCCAGATTGCGGCGCAGGGGCCGCTGAACGTGGCGCAATACATGACGCTATGCCTGCTGCATCCGGAACATGGCTATTACACCACCCGTGACCCTTTGGGCGCGACAGGTGATTTCACCACCGCGCCGGAAATCAGCCAGATGTTTGGCGAGCTGCTGGGACTGTGGATGGCGCAAGTCTGGCTGGACCAGGGCGCGCCTGCCCCATTCACGCTGGCCGAGCTTGGCCCTGGGCGCGGCACATTGATGGCTGATATCCTGCGTGCGACGGCGCATGTGCCGGACTTTCACGCGAATGCGCGGCTGCATCTGGTGGAAGCCTCGCCTGTGTTACAGGCGGCACAGGCAGACCGCCTCGCCGCGCATGATCCGCAATTCAGTTCCAGTGCCGAAACATTGCCAGATCAGCCACTTTTTCTCGTCGCCAACGAGTTTTTCGACGCGCTGCCAATCCGTCAATTCCAGCGCAAGGGGGGTGGCTGGGCAGAACGGATGATCAGTGCGCACGGCGACAGGCTGATTTTCGGGCTTGCCCCGCCGACCCCGCTGGCAGAGCTGTCACATCGCCTTGCGGATACCGAGGAAGATCAGATTGTCGAAACCTGCACCCCGGCCCGACCCGTGATGGACGCCATCGCCACGCGCATCAATGCGCATGGCGGTGCGGCGCTGATCGTGGATTACGGCGACGAGCGCAGTCGGGGCGACACGTTGCAAGCGCTACGCGCGCATGAATATGATGACCCGCTGGCCCATCCGGGCGAGGCCGATCTGACCGCGCATGTCGATTTCGAAGCCCTTGCACAGTCGGCAGAGACTTTGCACGCGGCCCCGCTGACACCGCAGGGCGTGTTTCTGGAACGGTTGGGGATCACACAGCGCGCCCAGACCCTTGCACAAGGGATGGATGGCGTGGCTCTCGAAAACCATATCGCGGCACATCGACGCTTGACGCATCCGCAGGAAATGGGACAGTTGTTCAAGGTGCTGGCGCTTGCCCCTGAGAGCGCCCCAGATCTGCCGGGATTTGAGCAATGACGCTGGAGATACTGACCGCCGATGCCCTTGCCCCGTTGCGCCACGGGTTTTTCACGCGGCGCGGTGGGGCCTCCTCTGGCATTTTTGCGGGGCTGAATTGTGGTCCCGGATCGTCTGATCAAAGTGACAGCGTGCGGATGAATTGCGCGCGCGTGGCCGAGGCGATGGAGATCACCACCGATGCGCTGCTGACAGTGCATCAGGTCCATTCGCCCGATGTGGTGACGATTGACGCGCCCTGGCAAGAACCGGATGACCGCCCCCGCGCAGATGCGCTGGTCACAAGCCAACCTGGTCTGGCACTGGCGATCCTGACCGCAGATTGTCAGCCTGTGCTGTTTGCAGATCAGCAGGCGCAGGTGATCGGGGCCGCGCATGCTGGCTGGCGCGGCGCACTATCTGGTGTGCTGGAAAACACCATCGACGCGATGGAAGATCTTGGCGCCGAGCGCGCGCGCATTCGTGCCGTGATAGGCCCCTGCATCAGCCAGAGCGCCTATGAGGTTGGCGAAGAGTTTCTCGAAGAGTTTCTGACCGAAGACCCCGATTACAGCCGGTTCTTCATCAATGGCATTGATAGAAAATATCAGTTCGATCTGGTGGGGTTCGGGCTGCATCGCCTGCGGAGTGCCGGGGTTTCCGACGCGCAATGGATCGGTGCATGCACTTACAGCGACCCGGACCGCTTCTATTCCTATCGTCGCTCAGTGCATAATGGTCAGGCAGATTATGGCCGCCTGATTTCAACCATCAGACTATAAGCGATGGTGTCTGCCACGACATCTCAACCTGCGCCCTGCAAACTCCTTCATCTGGTCCCAGTCCTGCCCGATTCAGAAGCGATGTTCGGGTCATGACGGAAACGGCGCAGCGCCGGTCGAAAGGAGCCCAGAATGTCACAGCAGGCAAGCAGCCGGTGGATTACAGCAATTCTTGACGAAAGCACAGCGGGTATCCCGACCCTGCCATGGGAGCGCGCAGCGAAACGCGCACGCCGACTGACAGCAAACCAACGACGCGCCAGCGTATTTTAAGGTCGCATCAGATTAACTGTGGATTCATTCCATCAGGCCAAACAGAATTTGTAGCCAGTGATTTAAGTATGTGTGTTGTTTCAAGTGTCGGGCGCTCCCTTAGCGAGCGCCCTATTTTTTTGCAATGGTTCAAGCAGCGTCAGACGCAGCTTCTACAAGTTCGCGCGTGGGGCTGTCACCTCTGGTGATTGCAATTTCACGCGGTCTCAAGGCTTCGGGCAATTCGCGCACCAGGTCGATATGCAGCATACCATCGACATGACGTGCTCCCATCACGCGGACATGATCGGCCAGATGGAAACGGCGCTCGAATGCGCGGGTGGCAATACCGCGATGCAGATAGTCGCGCGCGCTGTCATCCCCGGATGAACGGCCCGTCACAACAAGCGCATGTTCCTTGACTTCAACGCTCAGATCGTCTGCAGCAAATCCCGCCACAGCAATCGAGATACGATAGGCATTCTCGTCTGTCTTCTCGATATTATAGGGCGGATAGGTCGGGGCTTGCAGATCGGTGCTGAGCATCCGGTCAAACAGGTCTGCCATACGGTCAAAGCCAATCGAGGCACGATAGAGCGGGGTTGGATCAAATCGACGCATAAGCATCCTCCATTTTGAAGCGATACAAGGTTTTCGCGCCTTCCACTATGGACAGGCGCTTTACATCAGATGCGGGTCCAGCTTTGGCCCCCGCGATGTTGATTTGGGAAGTGACTTCAGTTCTTTCAAGAGCAGTTGGGCTTGGTTTTCACAACGCTGTTACGGACGCATGAACCGTGCACCACCGCCCGCACTCATGCTGCGTGGCTCGCGCGAATTGACAGCCGTGGGCTGGATGAACCGGCGGTCCCGCGCGTCCAGCGCCGCGCGCAATTCGTCCAGCCTTGGCCCCAGCGAAACGCCAAGCGAGACATCGCGCTGCGCGCCACCTACAGCACCCGTTCCCATGGCCGACACAACCGACACGATATGCGCACGCCCCTGCGACAGGCTGAATACCGGCGCGCCGGATGCCCCGAAATCGACCGAACAGGTCATCATCAAAACGCCAGTGACATCGCGCTGCAAGACTTCGCAGCGTTCCTGCAGCGACGGAGCCTGCAAACGCCCGCGCGCATAAGACACGACGCCAACCCGATCCCCCCTGCGCGGCTCTGAATAGACCGCGAAGGGCACAACCCCCATGCTGCGGATCGGATGCGACAATTCCAGCAGCGCCAGATCATGCGAGACGTTTTCCAGCCGCGTGCCGCCTGCCGGATCATAGCGCGGATGCACGACCGAGCGCAGCACGCGCCCTTCTGCCGCCGCGCGCCCGTTGCGAAAACCTGCGCGGAAAATCAATTCCTGATCCATGGCGCGAAGACCAGTCTCGCGATCAAACAGACAATGCGCGGCGGTCAGCACCAGCCTTTCTGAAATCAGTGCGCCGGTACAATGTCCGCGCGTGCCGATGTCAATGCGCCCGACACCTTCCCAGCCCTGCACCTGCATGCCGGATTCCAGAAGTTCCAGCGGCTTGTCCTGCGCGCCTGCGCTTGCTGAAAATGCCACTGCCAAAACTGCAGCTACAATGCCTAACCGCGCCATTCAGGTCTCCGTCATCGCCTTTGCATCCGGGTAGCGCAGGTCTGTGGCAGGAAAATGGCGTCTAGCGCAGAATCGGCACAGCACTGGCAGGCTGGTCCGACAGCGCGCGCGGGCGTGGCCCGCCCGTCGCCCAGTCCAGCAATTCAACAGTATGCACAACCGGAATTTCGGTGCCACCGCCAATTTGCATCATGCAACCAATATTGCCCGCCGCAATCACATCGGGCGCTTTGGCTTCCAACGTGGCCACCTTGCGCGCTTTCAGCTGCTTCGAAATCTCCGGCTGCATCAGGTTATAGGTTCCCGCCGATCCGCAACACAGATGGCTGTCTTTCGGCTCGACCACCGTGAAGCCTGCGCGTTTCAGCAAATCCTTGGGATAAGTCTTGATCTGCTGGCCGTGTTGCAGCGAACAGGCCGCGTGATAGGCCACTTTCATTTCCTGCGCCGCCCCCTTGGGCAGGTCCAGTTTCATAAGCACTTCGCTGACATCCATCGCAATGGCACTGACAGCGGTGGCTTCGGCGGCAAGCGGATCATTGCGGAACATATGCCCGTAATCCTTGACCGTGGTGCCACAACCGCTGGTGTTGATCACCACAGCATCCAGCCCCTGCCCGGCCATCTCACGCGACCAAGCGCGGATATTCTTAGCGGCTGTTGCATGGCTTTCCGCCGTTTTGCCCATGTGATGGGTCAGTGCCCCGCAACAGCCCTGCCCGTCGGCAATCACCACTTCCGCGCCCAGACGGCGCAACAGGCGGATGGTGGCGTCATTGATATCGGTGTTCAGCGCGCGCTGCGCGCAACCTGTCATCAGCGCCACCCGCATTTTCTTTTCACCCAGCGGCGCAAAGACCTGCGGATCATCGTTGCGGCTGACGGGCGGGATATGTTTCGGGGCCATTTCCAGCATCGCGCGCAGCCGCGCATCGGGCATCAGCGCCTTGAAGGGCCGCCCGATCTTGGCTCCCAAAAGTGCCAGCCGAAACCGCGTGGGATAGGGCAGAATGCGCGCCAGAACCCAGCGTATTGCCCGGTCAGACAAGGGCCGCTTATAGGTCTGTTCGATGTATTCGCGTGCATGATCAACCAGATGCATGTAATGTACGCCCGAAGGGCATGTCGTCATGCAGGCAAGGCAGGACAGGCAGCGGTCGATATGCTTGACAGTCTGCGCATCCGCGGGGCGGCCCTTTTCCAGCATGTCCTTGATCAGATAGATACGCCCGCGCGGGCTGTCCAGCTCATCCCCCAGCACTGCGTAGGTCGGGCAGGTCGCCGTGCAGAAGCCGCAATGCACGCAAGTGCGCAGCACTTCATTCGAGCGCCGGGTGGCAGGGTCTTTCAATTGCTCAGGCGTGAAGGTCGTCTGCATGGTGTTATCCCATCAGTCCGGGGGCCAGAATGCCCCGTGGATCAAATTTCGCCCGCAGCCCCGCATTCAGCGTCGCGACAGTGGCGGCTTCTGGCTGGAACACGGGCAGGGCTGCGCGCGTGGCCTCAGATGCGCGGATCAGCGTGGCATGGCCCTTGAAACCGCCCAAATGTGCGCGCAAATCCGTCCCTTGCGGGCAAACCGCCCAGATCAAGCCGCCGCCCCAGTCCAGGATTACCGGACAATCTGCCCGCGCAACGACGCCCGGTGCATCAGACGGCTTGACCGAAATTCGCCAGACATCTCCCGGCATTTCTGCAAAGCCCACGACATCGCGGATATCCTGCCACAATTTGCGGCTTGCGGATGCGTCCAGAACCTCCCAGTCGCCGCCCAGAACACGCATCAATTCCGCGCTGCGATAAGTGATCTGCTGCGCAAATCCTTCAATCCGCAATGCGACACGACCATCAAGCCCGCGCGCCGCACCATTGACCTCATAGGGCGTGCCAAGCGCGCGCGACATCACATCGACGGCCGTATGGATATCCAGTTCAGCACTGACAAGCGTGGCTTCCGCTTCCGGCACTGGTAACAGCTTGAACGCGCATTCGCTCAGCACCCCCAGCGTGCCCCAGCTTCCCGCCATCAGCTTGACCAGATCATAGCCAGTGACATTCTTCATCACCCGGCCACCATTCTTGATGATTGTGCCCGCCCCATCAACAAAACGCACCCCGATCAGACTGTCGCGGCAAGCCCCGGCGATTACACGGCGCGGACCAGAAGCATTGGCGGCAACCATCCCCCCCACAGTCGGCGCACCTTCGGTGCCAAGGAGCTTGCGCATATCCATCGGCTCGAAGGGCAGTCGCTGCCCCTCGGCCGCCAATGCGGCCTCCACCTCGGCCAGCGGCGTGCCTGCCCCGGCCACAAGCGTCAGCGCGCCCGGCTCATAAAGCGATATCCCCGCCAGCCCCTGTGTCACAAGCGCTTCGCCTGCAA
>SKGU01000310.1 GCA_007117255.1 Natronohydrobacter sp.
AGAGATTGTTTTGGCGGGCCTGATGGCCCGCAGGCGCGCAAGAAGCGGGATTTCGGATGCAAGAGGCGGATTTTATCGTCGTCGGTGCAGGCTCAGGCGGTTGTGCTGTGACCTACCGGCTTGCCGAGGCTGGCCATTCGGTGCTGGTCGTGGAAGCGGGCGGCACCGATGCCGGCCCTTTCATCCAGATGCCCGGCGCGCTGTCTTACCCGATGAACATGCGCCGCTATGACTGGGGCTTTCAGTCCGAGCCAGAGCCGTACCTGGGGGGGCGCGTGCTGGCCTGCCCGCGTGGGCGGGTGATCGGTGGATCATCCAGTATCAATGGGATGGTCTATGTGCGCGGTCATGCCCGCGACTACGACCATTGGGCGGAAAGCGGCGCGCAGGGTTGGGGTTTTGCGGATGTGCTGCCCTATTTCCAGCGTATGGAAGATTGGCACGGGGGCGACGCTTCGCAATGGCGCGGCAAGGGCGGGCCGCTGCATGTCAGCCGTGGCAAGCGTGACAATCCGCTGTTTGATGCCTTCATCGAGGCCGGACGTCAGGCGGGTTATCCTGTCACCCCGGATTACAACGGCGCGCAGCAGGAAGGTTTCGGCGCAATGGAGGCTACGATCTGGCAGGGCCAACGCTGGTCTGCCGCACGCGCCTATCTGCGCCCGGCGCTCGCCACGGGGCGCGCGACACTGGTGCGTGGTGACGTGGCCGAAGTCACATTCGATGAGGCCAACCGCGCCACGGGGGTCAGGTTGCAAGATGGCCGCATCCTCAAGGCGCGTGCGGAAGTTGTGCTTGCGGCTTCCTCCATCAACACACCGAAACTGCTGATGCTGTCAGGCATTGGTCCTGCCGCTCATCTGGCGGAACACGGGATTCAGACCCGTGCCGACCGCGCAGGTGTGGGCCAGAACCTGCAGGATCATCTTGAGCTTTACCTGCAATATGCCGCGCGTCTTCCGATCACGTTGTTCAAATATTGGAACCTGCCCGGCAAGGCCTGGGTCGGCGCGCAATGGCTGTTCGCGCGCAAGGGGCCGGGCGCGTCCAATCAGTTCGAAGCCTGTGCATTCATTCGCTCCCGCGCCGGGCTGGATTATCCCGATATTCAGTATCATTTCCTGCCCATTGCCGTGCGCTATGACGGCAAGGCGGTCGCCGAAGGTCATGGTTTCCAGACCCATGTCGGCCCGATGCGGTCGAAAAGTCGTGGCTGGGTGAAGCTGCGCTCAAACCGGTCCGAGGACGCCCCGCGCATACAGTTCAACTACATGAGCCACCCCGATGACTGGGAGGAGTTCCGCACCTGCATTCGCCTGACCCGCGAGATCATGGGGCAGGCGGCCTTCGCGCCCTATCTGCGCCACGAAATCCAGCCGGGGCCAGAGGTGCAGGACGATGCCGCCATGGATGATTTTATCCGTGCCCATGTCGAGAGCGCCTACCACCCCTGCGGCACGGCCAGAATGGGACGACGCGATGACCCGATGGCGGTGGTCGACCCGCAAGGCCGGGTGATCGGCGTGGACGGGCTGCGCGTGGCCGACAGTTCAGTCTTTCCGCGTATCACCAATGGCAATCTCAACGCGCCCTCGATCATGACAGGCGAAAAGATCGCCGATCACATTCTGGGACGTCGGCTGCCGAGCGCCAATCTGGAACCCTGGGTTCATCCCGACTGGGCAGTGGCGCAACGCTAGGCTTCGCGCCGCAGGATGGGATGTCAGATGACGGTTTGTGGAGCCCTGAACGGACGGTCAAAAGAAAAGCCCCGCGCGGAATCAAGCCGCGCTTGCGCGCCGCCGCGCAGCGCCCGACCGCGGGGGGGCGCTCACTCCGGTCAGGCTTGGCAGTTTATGGTGCGGCATATTCCAACGGCTTTTACGGGCGCAACCGTGAGAAGCGCCCGCCCTGGGGGGCGGTCGGGCGCTGCGCGGCGGCTCCGTCCGCAAAGCAGCCCCTCGCAAAAAAGGACCACCCGCGCGCCGGGCCCTTCTGTCATGCGTGAAATGTTCTGGCGCACCGGCTGGCCACGCGCTCTGGCCGTCGCTTCACACGCGCCCAAATCTCGATCTGAGGCGCTTCAGGCGTGCGCGCAGATAGGGTCGCAGCAGCGACAACATGATCCTGGCGATCTTGGCGGGGGGAAATTCGCCGCGCAGGGTTGCGACAACAGCCTCTGATCCCAGCATGCCCATTCTGCGGACCGATCTGTCCCAGTCGGCAGGCTTATATCTTGCCGCACGGGTATTGACCAGAAATCCCCATTTATAGTCGCGCTTCAATTGGCGCCGACACTTGCGCTCATAAGTCCTGAGGGGCCCGTTTCGCCCAGTCCTGACGGCCTTGCCAAGCTGCACGCCCAGCATCCGGCCCAGGTCGATACAGACCCGAATGCCTTCGCCCACTGTCGGGGTCGCGAAATTCGCGCTGTCGCCCACTCGGATGACATTCCCGAAGACAAGCTGCTCGTCATAAGCGACCGACGGCAGGATGCCGCTATGGACCATAGGCTCGCCTTCCAGCGTCAGGCCCAGACGGTCAAGATAAGGCTGGTCACGCACGACCGCGTCCAGCATCTCGCGGGGGGATTTGTCGGTATCTGGCTGGATGACACCCACACCCAAACGCAGAGTGCCATGGGCTGTGCCGAAGGCCCAGCCATAGCCCGCAGGAACCTTGCTGCCAAAGAAGATCACCCCGCGATTGGGCGCGTTCTGCCCCATCGGATATTCATATTCCGTACCCACGGCCAGGCGTGCAGGCTTCCGGGCAAGGCCGAGTGCTTCCAGCACAGCGAAATGCCAGCCAGAGCCATCGACGATATAGGTCGAGATCACAGTGTCATGCCCGGCCCCGCGCGCGCGGATCTTGCTTTCGTAAAGCCCATCCTCGCGTTGGCGCGTGGTCAGGAACTTGGTGCCCAGAAGCAGCCTGCGATCCTTGTGATCGGACTGTTGCGCCAGCCATTTATAGAGCTTCGGCGTGTCCAGAATTACGGGCACGGCATCGCCCATCGGAATGACTGTATGGGCAGTGTCCGAAAACGCCTCGCTGACATCAAGGCGGATATACATCCCCTCTGGAATACCCAGCCGGACCACATCCTGCATCCAGCACCCACCAGAGGTGCGGATAGGAAGGCCAATCTCGTGATCCTGATGCACGATGATTGTGCTCACATCATCCGGCAGGGTCGCGGCCACAGACAGCCCCGCAGGCCCCCCCCCTACGATCAGCACGTCGCATCTGAGGGCGGTGGAATCCATATCGGCAAGTCCTTGAAAAAATCGCATTCCAGCCGCAAACAATCGGGCCTTGGCGCACCAAGTTACAGCCGCAGCCTGTGGTTGTCTAGTTGCGCGGCTGCAAATGCGCCGATGGGTCGGTTGGTGAATCCCTGGTGCCGAAAAGCTGACACGCGCTCTGTCAGTTGCGCATGCATTTGATCCCACAGTCCGACAGAGTGATCCATGCGCCTGATGGACCGGCGCATCACGGGGCCCCTTTGTCACGCGATTGCGGCTAGGGTCGACTGTGCTAAAGCTGCAAGGCTTCAATCAATTCGGGCCCGGTCGCGCGGCTGGAATTGATGCGCGTGTCGACGCGGTGCCACTCTAGCGCAGCATCTGGTGCGGCCTTCATCAGACGCGCAGCCCCATGGCCTGCTTCGCCAAGCCATAGCGGCCAGTCATCTGGTGCTATGATCACCGGCATCCGGTGGTGGATTTGTGCCATATCGGGGCTGGCCGCACAGGTGACGATGGCGCAACTGACATGGCGGGTGTCGCCATGTTCCCAGACTTGCCAGACACCGGCAAATGCCAGACATTCTCCCTGCGCAGGTCGGATATACCATGGCAAACGATTGCCCGCCGCGTCTTTCGTCCATTCAAAGAAACCTGAAGCCGGGATCAGGCAGCGCCGCATCCGTGCGGCTTGGGCGAATGCGGGCTTGGTCGCGATTGTTTCGGCTCGCGCATTGATCAGCAGCGGCCCATCGCCTTCATGCTTGTACCAATGTGGCAAGAAGCCCCAGCGCATTGCGCCAAGATGGCGCGTTCCGCCAGTGCTAAGCACAGCGGCAACAGGCTGCGTCGGGCAGATATTGTGGCGCGGCACCGGGGGCAGATCATTCGCGGGCTGCGCTGAAAACATGCGCGCAACTGCGTCATCGGGCAGGGTTATGGCAAATCGTCCGCACATGGGCGCAAACCTATCAGGCCACGGCCTGCCCGCGAACCCCCTTGCGACGTGCCAGCATCAGACCGGCCACGATGATTGCCAGCGCCAGCAGATAGCGCGCGGCCAGTGGCTCGCCCAGAAAGGCCACGCCCAGTGCCAGCGACCAGACCGGCACATGGTAATTGACCTGCGCCAGAAAACTCGGCCCGGCAGACCGGATGATCTTGACCAGCAGAAGCGTCGCCAGCCCGGTGGGCATCAGCCCCAGATAGACCACTGCCAGCAAAGGCCGCGCCTCTGGCATAGTGGGCACGCCCTCAATCGCCAGCGCGACAGGCACCATCAGCAGGCTGGCCAGCGATAACGCCCAGACGCCAAAGCCCACCGGGTGCACCTCCGGGCAGCGCCGCGTCACGATAGAGCCTGCTGCATAGCACAGCGCCGCACCCAGACAGCCCAATTGCGCCACGCGTTCGAAATCCGAGCCCGTGCGCGCCAGCACCCCCGGCCCGATCAGTACCGCCACCCCGACCAGCCCCAGCGCGAAGCCAAGCGCCTTGGGCCGCGTCAACTGCTCGCCCGCGACAAAGGCATGCGCCATGCCCAGCACGAACAGCGGAATCGCCGCCATGGTGATGCCCGCAAAGCCGGATGTGACATGCTGTTGCGACCAGCTGAGCAGAAAGAAGGGCGCGGCATTCGACAGCACGGCCATTGCCGCGGCAAAAGCCATGACCGTGCCCGACACGCGCAGCCGCACGCCCATCACCAGCGCTACGCCCAGAAGCGTCAGCGCCCCGATCACGATGCGCACAGCCGCGACCCAAAGCGGCGCGAAGCCTTCCAGCGCGATGGTCACACCCGGAAAGGACGCGCCCCAGATCAGACCAAGGGCGATCAGCGCGATCCAGTTCGCTTTTGTGGGGGGCTGCGGCATGGCGGACTCGTAGGTTGTGAACTTGTGCAGTATTCCGCCCTGCGCGCGCTGTCCAGCCCCCCCTTACACCCCGATCATTGTGCCTTGCAGCAAGGCTACGGGTTTGCGCTGCGCGCCTGTCAGCGCGAAGACTTCAGCGCGCACCACGGTCAGCCTGCGTCCAGCGCGGACCACCTCGCCCACGGCTTCAATCTGATCACCGATTGTGGGCGAGAGCAGGTTGATTTTTATTTCGGCTGTCATGACTTCCTGCCCTTCGGGCATTTGTGTCAGCGCTGCATAGCCCGCCGCCGAATCGCCCAGTGCAAAGGCCACAGCCGCATGCGCGGCCCCGTGTTGCTGGCCAAAAGCGGGCAGCAAGGGCGCCCGGATCACGCAGGCCCCATCCGTTGCACGGGCCAGATATGCCCCAAGACTGGCCATCATGCTTTGTCTGGCAAAACTCTCTGCGATGCGCGGGTCGATCATGGGCCGTCCTCCTTGCGTCAGAGCCTTGCCTTTGCCCGCGCGAAAGGCAAGGCTGAAGCACAGATCAAAGAAGGGACGCGCCATGCTTTATCAGGAACTCATCCGCCGCAAACGCGACGGGCAGGCGCTGGAGGCAGCAGAGATCCGCGCGCTGGTGAGCGGCATCACGACGGGCGATCTGGGCGATGCGCAGCTTGGCGCCTTTGCCATGGCGGTTGTGCTGCGCGGCATGAACCTGGCTGAGCGCGTGGCCCTGACCGAAGCCATGCGCGATTCGGGTGATGTGCTGTCTTGGGACCGTGGCCCGGTGATCGACAAACACTCGACGGGCGGGATCGGGGATAACGTCTCGTTGATGCTCGCGCCCGCGCTGGCGGCTTGCGGGGCCGTGGTGCCCATGATCTCTGGCCGGGGCTTGGGCCATACGGGTGGCACGCTGGACAAACTGGACGCGATCCCCGGCTATGACACGGCCCCCGATGGCGTGATGCTGCAACGGGTGGTGCGCGACATCGGCTGCGCGATCATTGGCCAGACCGGCAGCCTGGCCCCCGCCGACAAGCGATTCTATGCCGTCCGCGATGTGACGGCCACGGTCGAATCTCTGGACCTGATCACGGCCTCGATCCTGTCAAAGAAACTCGCCGCCGGGCTGGATGGTCTGGTGCTGGATGTGAAATGCGGCAACGGCGCTTTCATGGCCGATTTTACACAGGCCGAGGCATTGGCCCGCGCGCTGGTCGAGGTCGCCAATGGGGCAGGTTGCCACACTGTGGCTCTGATCACGGATATGAACGCGCCCCTTGCCCCAAGCGCGGGCAATGCAGTCGAGGTTCAGGACGCCGTTGATTTCCTGACCGGCGCGCGCCAGTTCCCGCGCCTGTGGGACGTGACCTGCGCGCTTGGGGGCGAAGCGCTGGTGCTGGCGGGGCTGGCGGAGAGCTTTGCTGCAGGGGCGGCGATGATGGAAGCGGCCCTCCGCTCTGGCCGCGCCGCCGAACGCTTCGGCCAGATGGTTGCGGCGCTGGGCGGGCCAGTGGATTTCATCGACCAGCCAGCGGCCCATTTGCCCCAAGCGCCGATCCTCCGCGCCATCCCGGCCCCACGCGACGGTGTGATTTCTGGCTATGCCACGCGCGATATCGGGCTTGCGGTGATTGAACTGGGGGGCGGACGACGCCAGCCCACAGACCGGATCGATCCCAGTGTCGGGTTCTCGGAAATCCTGCCCGAAGGGCAGACCGTGACCAAAGGCACAGCCCTCGCCTATATCCATGCAACAACCGAAGCGCAGGCCGACCGCGCCGAAGCGGCCTTTCTTGCGGCGTGCCAGATCGCGGACACGGCCCCGGACCGTGCCCTGATCGTGCACCGCGTCAGCGCCGCCTGAGCGCCGACGCCCCCAGCATCAGCGCCAGCACCAGCCAGATCGGCCAGTCGCCATGGCGGGCATAGATCGTGGGCGGCAATGCGCCGGGCAG
>SKGU01000339.1 GCA_007117255.1 Natronohydrobacter sp.
ATACCGGCAAGAAGACCGATCATGTGTTCGGTGTATCGCTGGTCTACGGGTTCCGTTGATCGGATACCCCCCGCGAGAGAAGCTCAACTTGGGTGCGCATCTGCGCACCCCTTTTTTATGCCCTGGACGAATAAGCCCTTTGCAGCAGTAAGGCAGCGCATTGCACAATTGACGATGGCTTAAGACCGAAACGGAAAAGGGGTGCCGGATGGGCACCCCTTCGGTTTTCTATTGCCTGTGCGTCATTCGCGCGGCTCGTTCATCAGCCCGCGAATGACCGCGTAACACGCGCCCAGCAGAACCAGCGTGAAGGGCAGACCCGTCGACACCGCCATGGCCTGAAGTGCTGCCAGACCACCGCCGAGCAGAAGCGCGATGGCGACCGCGCCCTCGAAGCTGGCCCAGAACACACGCTGGATGACCGGCGCATTGGTCTTGCCCCCTGCTGCGATGGTGTCGATCACCAGCGAGCCCGAATCCGACGAGGTGATGAAGAACACCACCACCAGCACGATCCCGATGAAGGAGGTGATCGCGGTCAGCGGCAGTTGCGTCAGCATCTGGAACAGTTTCAACTCCAACGCTGCGTCCTGCACGGCCGTATAGCCGTCATTCACCACTTGGCTGATCGCTGTGCCGCCCATTGCGGTCATCCACAAGACCGACAGAAGCGTCGGCACGATCAGCACGGCAATCAGGAATTCGCGCACTGTGCGGCCCCGGCTGACGCGGGCGATGAACATGCCCACGAAAGGCGACCAGCTGATCCACCACGCCCAGTAGAAGGCGGTCCAGCCCCCCGCGAAGTTGCTGTCCTCACGCCCGAAGGGCATCGACAGTTCCGGCAGATAACGGCCATAGGCCAGCAGATTGTCAAAGAACCCGGTCAGGATGGCCAGTGTCGGCCCGGCCAGAACCACGAAAGCCAGAAGCAGAGCGGCCAGCCCCATATTGACCTCGGACAGCACTTTTACGCCGCCCTCAAGTCCGCGGATGATCGAGCCGATCGCGATCAGCGTGATCACGATGATCAACAGAATCAGCATCGAATTGCCCGTGCCCAGCCCGAACAGGAAGTTCAGACCTGCCGCAGCCTGCTGCGCGCCGATCCCCAGCGAGGTCGCCAGCCCGAACACAGTCGCAAACACCGCCAGAATGTCGATGATGTGCCCCGGCCAGCCCCAGACGCGCTCGCCAAAGATCGGGTAGAAGGCCGAACGCAGCGTCAGCGGCAGACCCTTGTTATAGCTGAACAGCGCCAGTGCGAGTGCGACAACCGCATAGATCGCCCAAGGATGCAGCCCCCAGTGGAAGATCGTGGCAGCCATGCCCAGGCGCTGCGCCTCGACCACATTGCCCTCGGCCCCGCCCAGCGGTGCCCAGTCCGTGCGCAAACCGTCTTCACCGACCGAGATGCCGCCATAGGCGGTCGAATAATGCGACATCGGCTCGGAGACGCCGAAGAACATCAGCCCGATGCCCATACCAGCGGCGAACAGCATCGAAAACCAGCCGATATAGCCGAAATCCGGAGAGGCCTCTGGCCCGCCCAGCCGTACCTTGCCCAGAGGCGAGATCACCAGCCCCAGACAGACCAGTACGAAGATGTTGCCCGATGCGAGGAAGAACCAGTCCAGATTGCTGGTCAGCCAATCGCGCAGCCCAACGAACATCGGCTCGATTTCATTCTGAAACGCCAGTGTCAGGAAGACAAACAGCATCACCCCAATGGCGGAAACCGAGAACACCACTTTGTGGATATCCAGTTCCATCGAGACGGCACCGCTGAAATTGTCCTGCCCGATGTCATATTCGGTCTCGATGATCTCCGTCTCGCCCTCTGGTTCGGGGATCGGCTCGACCTCTGGGGTCTCTTCGGTCTCTTGGCCCTCTAGGGATTTGTCGTCGTCAGGATTACTCATGGTTCACCTTGTGTTGCGCGCATGTTGCTCGATTGAAGTCTACTGCGAATATGAGAAAGGCAGTCTGTAACAGTGTCTGTTTCGAGGGGAGACTTCCGAACTCAATGCTATTAATACGATTCAGCGATCATGGCGTGTTTCATTGAGTTAGCTCTCGGTTTTGCACCTCTTGACGCCATGCAAACAGTCATTTTCCTGTGATGTAAAGGCCGTCATCCTCATTCCGTGGCCTGCCATGAGGATTTCACGTCCATGCATTGATCTGCATGAGTTCAGCACATAGATGCTGGCATCACGAAGTGCTGCATGTCCTGTCGGCGGGGAGTGTCAACGACGATATCAAGCGCCTTTCTCTCAGCCGCAATAGCGTCGAAACCCGCCAGCAGCTTGAGAAATTTGCGTAAAGCGCTCGCGCTGAGACGTTGCGCGAAGATGTTTGTGCAGCGGTTGGTGATGCTCTTTCGACGAAGCGGCGCAACGATCATACCGGAACGGTTAGGATTTCCGGAACAGCTTTGTCACCCGCACCAAGGCAACATTTGCCATTGGTCATCGTGCTGAGCTGGGATAACATCCGCAGGCAAGTACAGACCCTAAGGAGAGCGTCATGTTGACACTGCTCTGCCATCGCGTGACAGAAGATGCGGCTGCAGCACCAACGCATTTTTATCGGGTCGATGTCACCTACAATCTTTTCGGCGAATACACCGTGATTCGAGCATGGGGTCAGGTCGGATCGCGCGGGCGCAATGTGAATACCTGGTTCTCGAACTTGCGTGACGCGATCATTGTCGCCGATCAATCATATCGCCGCGCGACATGCCGGGGATATCGCTTGACTGAGAAATTTCTCGCGTCATCTGCTTGAGTGGCGAATGGCACTCCCGGCGCGCTGCGACAGAAATGATCGCGAACTGCGGTGAACTGAGTTAATCTTGACGCAAAGTCTCTCGAACATGAAGGCAAAAAACTTTGAAATTTGCTGAGCGTTCATTCCAGTACTGGTTCATTCGATGATCAAGTCAAGGATGCGGGGCCTCGGAAGCTTGGTGCGAAAGACCAACTTGCCTGCCTTGATTGCGCTTAGCGTGGTAATCGTTGGCTGGGCAGTTGCAGAAATGCAGGCACGGAACAGTCATATTCAGGCACAACGCGCGGATATTACTTCAAAGCTGGCAGTGCTTCGCGCCGATCTGGAAGGCGCTGTAAACGGGCCGATACAGCTGGTGCGCGGATTGATCGCCACAATCGAAACTGAACCGGAAATGGACCAGACGCGTTTCGCCGAATTGGCGAGCAGGCTGTTTGATGAACAGCAACTGTTACGAAACGTGGCCGCTGCGCCCGACCTGGTCATTCGGCTGATGTATCCGATACCTGGCAATGAACAAGCGATAGGCCTCGATTACACCCTTACTCCGGAACAACGAGACGCTGCACTTCGCGCGCGTGATATTGGCGATATGGTTCTGGCAGGCCCAGTGGACTTGGTGCAGGGAGGTCAAGGGTTTGTCGGTCGGTTTCCAGTATTTCTGAGCAACGATGACGGACCATCCCGCTTCTGGGGGCTGGTCTCGGCGGTCATGGATCTTGATGTGTTGTATTCGGTGGCCGGGCTTACAGACGATCTTCCGTTCGTCGTATCTATAACCGGGCGTGACGCAGCAGGGGCCGAAGGGCCTGCATTCTTCGGTCCAGAGCTTGAGGCCGACGAACTGCCGGTGATAACAAAGGTTCAATTGCCGACAGGATCCTGGCAGCTAGCTGCCATGCCTCAGGGAGGTTGGGATACTCACCCACCTCATATATGGACGATCCGTGCATTGCTGTTGCTGGCAGCAGCTTTGATTTTGGTGCCGAGTGTCCAAATGGGTCGTTTGATGGAGGCACGCCAACGCTCGATCCAGGAGCTGGAAACCGCCAATATGGCACTTCAGCATCGGATGCGCGAACTTGAAGCGGCACGAGCCACGCAGGCGGAAACAGAGGCGCGCTTGCGCGACAGCCTGCATCAGCAAAAGGAAATTGCCGACCGATTTAACGCCGTGGCTGATCTCAGTCGATCTTGGATATGGGAACAAGACGCAGATTTGCGCTTCACCTTTGTTTCAGACACGTTTGTGCGACTGTCCGGCATACCTGCCACTTACATGTTGGGTCGCACTCGAGACGAGATTTATGCGGATCGCCCGGAAACCCTTGAAAGCGCCGACTGGGAAGACTTGAAACGGCGTATAGCAAGCCGCGAAAGGTTCTCGGATTTTGTCTATCGCATAGTTTCTGATGAGGGCTGCGACCGCTGGCTTCAGATATCGGGAGCTCCGATATTCACTTCTGATGGGCATTTTCTTGGTTACCGTGGCGCCGGGATGGAGGTAACCAAGATGCACATCGCGCGCGAACAAGCTGAAGCAGCAACGCGCGCCAAGTCGATGTTCCTCGCCAATATGAGTCATGAGATTCGCACGCCCTTGAATGGCGTTCTTGGCTTGGCAGAGACGCTCGATGAGGTATTGACGGAGCCCGCGCACCGCAAAATGGTAGAAATAATCCGTCGCAGCGGCGAAGGGTTATTCCAAGTTTTGAACGATATTCTTGATATATCCAAGATCGAAGCTGGGAAGATGCATCTTGAGGATGCGTCGTTTGATCCATGCCAGCTCGCCGAAGACGTTGTTGCATTGCACCGTTCTTGTTGCCTTGAGAAAGGGTTACGGCTGAGAGTGAACCACCTTGACCCCAATATTGCGCATCGGCGCGGCGATCCCAATCGGGTTGCTCAGATTCTCCACAACCTCATTGGCAATGCCATTAAGTTCACAGATCAAGGTGACATAACCGTGACTTTGAACAACGCGGCGGACGGCCCGATCAAAATCGAAGTGCGTGACACCGGAATCGGGATGAGTGCAGAGCAACACAATCGAATTTTCGAGGATTTTGTTCAAGCAGACGGATCAATTACCCGAAGGTTCGGGGGAACAGGCTTGGGCATGTCGATCGTACGCCGCTTGGTATCGGCGATGGGAGGGGTGATTGAGGTCGATTCCAAGTTGGGTCAGGGAACGGCAGTAAAGATAGCGCTGCCATTACCGGTCTCATCTGAAGCGCCGAAAAAGATGGAAGGTAAGGTTGTTGATTTGACGGATATCCGTGTTCTCATTGCAGATGACATGCGGACAAACCAAATCGTAGTGCAGGCAATGCTGCGCGACACCGGAGCAATCGTTACTGTGGTCGATAATGGCGCAGAAGCTGTAGACGCATGGGCCTCAAATCACTTTGATGTCGTGCTACTTGATATATCGATGCCCGTTTTGGATGGGCCTTCAGCCCTCGCCGAAATGAACCGTTTAGCCGCAGAACGCGGCCTAAGGCCCCCAGTTGCATTCGCGTTCACAGCGAACGTTATGACTGACCAAATCTCTGAATACCGCGCAGCAGGTTTCGCAGGATGTATCGCAAAGCCTCTACGCAAGGCAGATTTATTGGTGCAGCTCGCATCTGTGATCGACCAGCCAAAAGGCGAACAAATCCAGTGATGTCAGAGACATATGTCAGCGTGCGGGAGAGAGTGGTTTTCCGTCATGCCGCAGATCGGTCTATACAACCCACACAGCCCCGACCCGGTTCAGACAAGTTGACGGCAAGCGCTTCGGCATCGTAACGGCCCGAGTTGCCGCGAAGAAAAAAACACACCGGAGAGATTGAGTCTGCCCGACGCCGTCAGCTTTCCAAAACATCCCCGGAGACGCGCTTGCTGCAAGATGTTAAAGAAATTATGCAAATTAAATCTGATACTTATGAATTTCACACTCAAACCGACACGATCAACTTCATCAATCCCAACTGAGAAGCGCGCTCAGGCATTGGCCGACCGATAACTTATGGTGACGCTCAGAAGCCGACATTTAGCAGTCCTGCTTTTGCTGAGCGTTTACTGTAGCAAAACGCTTCCGATCGGCACACATAAACTACCGGTGCTTGGACTCCAGCGTCTTTGACAATAGTGCAAGATCATTTGACAGACTCAGTGTCGCTGCGTAGCGAAGATCCTGCTCGATACGATTCTGGAAGTGTTTTTCCAATCGCGAGGAAGTATCCCACAGCGAAATAATGCCGGGCCGCATCGACGCGTATACTTCGTAGCTCGGACCGTACTTGGTTTTTTCACTGGGTTTCAGCGCTCGGGGGCCAACAAAGCTCATGTCACCAATTAGTACGTTCAGCAACTGAGGCATATCGTCGATTGAATGCTTACGCAAAAAACTGTCCATGCTGCTGTACTGGCGCTGCGAAGCATCGTTCGCATTATGGCAGGCCGCCCCCGGCTTCGTTCTCTCAGCATTGGCATCAAGCGGCTGGTCACTCAATGACTCAGCACAGCGGTCCATTGTTTGAAATTTTATGAGGCGGATGACACGTCCGTTACGGCCCAACCGTTCTTGCGTACAAAATGGTGCACGACCAGAGGCAAGCAAGACAAGCGAGACGATTGCGATGGCAGGAGCAACAACCGGGAACAATAGGGCCAGCAAGCTGAGGTCAAACAGCCGCTTCCCAACCAAACGATAAGTGTCGTGCCAGACGAAATCTGCAAGACCTCTTCTCGTTGCGAATCGGGCACTACGACGCCAATTTTGTCTGATATCCTGAACTTGCATTTCCATCGTTAGCACCACTGTCCTTGATATAAAAATCGATGTTCACAAGACGTCGAGAACGACTCATCTAACACCGGAAAGCGTGGATGCTGAATTAGTGGCCTTCGCTCAAAAAAGCACCAAGAAAAGCATAAGAATTCATATCTTTGCAAATTGCGCAATTTCAGGGATGGCAAAACACAAGACAAACTGCAAAACGCAAGTGACATGCGCGATGGATCGAAAATCCGCCCTAGAGCCTGCATCACATCATTAGTTACATCACCGCTACGGCCAATATTCGGCGTATGGCTTTTGGAGCTACGCGGCAGAATGTCGACAGAATCATGGGCGGGCAAGACGATCAAGCAAATCCAGAATCACTGGTACGAGTTGCAAACCTGCTTCGCCCGACAGCTCTCAATCGCAAACGCGC
>SKGU01000163.1 GCA_007117255.1 Natronohydrobacter sp.
GCCCGCGTCCGGCGGAAGCACCTGACGGGCCGCGCAAATCGGCCCCGCGTGCGGACAAACCGCGCGCTGCTTACACGCCGCGCCCTGCTGATGCGCCCGAAGGCCCCTCCAAGGCCCATGCGCCCGACAAGGCCCGCAGCTTCGGCAAGCCCCGCTTCGATGCAGAGCCACCGGGCGCAGATGCTCGCAAGCCGCGCCATGACAAGGGCGCGCGCGCAGATGGGGCAGGGCCGAAGAAAACCTATGGTGCAGCGAAACCGCAGGGGGGCAAGGCCGCTGCAAGTTTTGATCGCCCCGGTGGTCCGCGCAGTGCTGGTGCCAAACCTGGCCCCAAACCCGGCTCTAAATTCGGGCGCTCAAACGATCAAAGCCCGCGCTCTGGTGATACAGGCCCGGCCGAAAAACGCAGCACCTTCCGGCCCGGCGCGGCTGATGCGTCACAGCGGATGGAACGTCCAGGTGGTGCAAAGCCACGCACAGGCGGCAAGCCGGGTGCGAAATTCGGTTCAGGAAAGCCCGGTGGTAAGGGCGGCGCTGGCAAGCCGCGTGGCGTAAAACCCGGTGGCGGTGGTGGATCCGCCCCACCGCGGCGCAAACCCTGACCAGGATATGACAACGACAGGCCCACGCGGCCTGTCGTTTTTGTTTTCAGCGGTTCACGCTGCGCGCGTTCTCGGCCCCGCGCACCACGATGCGTCGCACACCCGCAAGACGCGCGCTGGAAATCTTGACCCCGGCGGTGACACTGCGCGATGCTTCAGTCGATTGCGGGGTCTGGCCGCGCGGGGCGGCGGCCACGAATTCGTATATCAATGCGCCATCAAGCGGGCGTTCATTATTGACCGGTCGCAATTCGACATCCCAGTGGCCTTGTGTTGTCGTGACCCCAGTGGCGCGTAAAAGCGCACCACCTGTGGTCTGGATAACCTCCATCTCGCTGACAACAGGCACCAGCAGGCGGCGATCCGTCTCGGTTGCCCAGCCACCGGCAGGCACAAGGGTTTCCGTGCTGTCGCGGCCGAACCAGTTCATCGGGTTCAGGCGCGATGTGCTCATGGACCCGCAGGCCCCCAGACCCAGCACCAAGGCAAGAGCGGCAAGAAGGGGCTTGTGCATTCGGAGTCCTTCCGGTTGACCGACAAAAATGACTTTCCCTTGGCCTAGCGCAATATCTGCGCTTTGAAAAGTGTCTCGGACCGCCTGTGCTGTGATGTGCGCAGGGTTTTTGCCCGATCTTTGTGCCAGACCCGTGTGGGCTGGACCTTTGGGGCGGTTGCAACTACCTAGAAAGCGTCAAACGAGGAAAGGCAGCGCGCATGGCCACATCCGCCTTCGAGGAAATCGCCGAAACCTTTGACTTTCTGGACGACTGGGAAGACAGGTATCGCCACGTCATCGAACTTGGCCGCGCGATGCCTGAAATGGAAGACGCGCTCAAAACCCCTGCCACCAAGGTTGATGGCTGCGCCAGTCAGGTCTGGCTGCACCCGGTGCTGTCGGGCGAGGGCGCGCAGGCGCGTTTCGATTTCAAGGGTGACAGCGATGCCATGATCGTGCGCGGCCTGATTGCCGTGCTGCATGCGCTATATGCCGGGCTGAGCGTGGACGAAGTGCGCCGCGTCGATGCCATGGCCGAACTCGCGCGGCTGGGGCTGGACGAACACCTGTCCTCGCAACGCTCCAATGGGTTGCGTGCCATGGTCGAGCGTATCCGCATCGTCGCCGAGCGGGCTGCGGCGTGAGCCATGATCCCGCGCTTCTGGCACAGCTTCTGGCCTTGCTGATGGTGATCGGCGCTTTCGCCGGGGTTCTGGCGGGGTTGCTGGGTGTGGGCGGCGGTATCCTGCTGGTGCCCGCGTTTTTCTACGCCTTCACAGCACTTGGCTATGCCGGGCCGCAACTGATGCAGATCTGCCTTGCGACCTCGCTGGCAACGATTGTGGTCACGTCCATGCGGTCGGTGCAAAGCCACCACCGCAAGGGGGCAGTGGACTGGGACATCCTGCGCGGCTGGGCGCTGGCCATCGGCGTGGGCGCGGTGATTGGCGTGCTGGTGGCGTCAATGCTGCGATCGATCATCCTGCAGGGGATTTTCGGGGTGTTGGGCGTTCTGGTGGGGCTGTATCTGGCCTTTGGGCGCGCGGAATGGCGTCTGGGCTCGGTCATGCCCAAGGGGCCTGTGCGCGCTGTCGTGGGGTGGTTCATCGGGTTTTTGTCCGTACTCATGGGCATTGGTGGCGGGTCTTTCGCTGTGCCGCTGCTGACGCTTTACGGCGTGCCGATTCACAGGGCTGTGGGCAGCGCATCGGGCTTTGGCTTGCTGATCGCCTTGCCTGCGGTGGTGGGCTTTGCCTTTCTCAGTGTCGAGAACCCGCCGCCGCTGTCGCTGGGCGCGGTCAATCTGCCGGGCTTTGGCATCGTCATTGTCATGACCTTTCTGACCGCCCCACTGGGTGCGCGGTTGGCGCATAGCATGAACCCCAAGCCGTTGAAGCGCTTCTTTGCGTTATTCATCATGGTGATGGCGTTGAACATGCTTCGCAAGGCGCTTGGGTTCTGAGGTCGCGCCGGGCGCGGGCGGTGTATTTGAGTATTTTTGGCAAGATGAAACAGCTCACTTGCAGGCATTGACGCTTTGCGGCACATCAGGCGCAAGCAGGACAAAGGGAGCAGACTATGAGCCGTGCATTTGTTTTTCCGGGCCAGGGGGCACAGACGATCGGTATGGGGCGCGCATTGGCTGACGCTTATCCGACTGCGAAAGCGGTGTTCGATGAGGTGGACGACGCGCTTGGTGAAAACCTGTCCTCCTTGATCTGGGAAGGTGATATCGCTGATCTGACCCTGACCGCGAATGCTCAGCCTGCACTGATGGCGACCTCGCTGGCCGCCATGCGCGCCTTGGAGGCCGAAGGTGTGAAGGTGACGGATGCGGCTTTTGTGGCGGGGCATTCGCTGGGGGAATATTCCGCGCTTGCTGCCAGTGGGGCTTTGGCTGTGGCCGATGCTGCGCGGCTGTTGCGCATCCGGGGCCGTGCGATGCAAGACGCCGTGCCTGTGGGTGTGGGCGCGATGGCGGCCCTTCTGGGGCTGGATTTCGCGACCGCGCAGGACATCGCGCGTGAGGCCGCGCAGGGTGAAGTGTGTCAGGCGGCCAATGACAATGACCCCGCACAGGTGGTCGTGTCGGGCCATAAGGCTGCGGTGGAGCGCGCGGTCGAGATCGCGAAAGCACGCGGGGCCAAACGTGCACTGCTACTGCCGGTCTCTGCGCCGTTTCACTGCGCGCTGATGCAGCCTGCTGCCGATGCCATGGCGGCAGCGCTGGCCGATGTTACCCTGCATGCGCCTGCGGTGCCGCTGGTGGCCAATGTGCGTGCCTGTGCCGTGACAGACCCTGAGGAGATCCGTGCGTTGCTGGTTGATCAGGTCACAGGCTCGGTGCGCTGGCGCGAATCCGTGGCATGGATGGCTGGTCAGGGGGTGGCGGAATTCTGGGAAATCGGTGCGGGCAAGGCGCTGTCGGGAATGATCAAGCGGATTGCGCGTGACAGCGCGACACGCGCTATCGGCGCCCCGGCGGATATTGCCGCGTTGAAAGCCTGAGCGCGCCTGCGCTCAGGGGATGATCCGGTTGTATTTCACTCCGGCCAGCGATGCGCCCGCCATGATGCCGGATTGCCCGAACACAACCGCGATGACAGGCGAGAACTGGGTTGTCGTCTCAGTGCCCATGGAGCCGCCCTGTGTGGGTGTCGCATAGCGCAGATCGGCGCTTGCGGCCCAGCCCGGCGAGTAGCGGAAATCCGACAGCGCCTGTTCGGTCATGAAGAACAGCGCATGCGCGTATTGCTGCGCGCCTGCCTGCAATCCGAAGCTGGCACGGGTGGCGGAATAGTAATCCACCGTGGCGTCATTGATGCGCAATGCACCGCGACCATAGGCCCCGCCGACAAACAACCCGCCTTCGGTCACGACAGGGATATAGAGGATGCCGCGCGCGTTCTGGAACAATTCGCCAAGTGAGGGATAATTTGTGCGCAGGTAGTCGCGCGCTGCATCGACGCGCGCATCAAGATCGGCTGCGCCTGCGCTGCCAATTGCGTTTGAACAGCCTGCCAGCGATGTGATCGCGGCCAGACCGGAAATTGCGAATACCCGCCGGTTCATCTGGGTCATGCTCTGCCTCTGCAACTGCTGATCGGTGCCTTGCGCACTCTTGATCCTGAAGCAATAGCGCGGAATGCCCCCTTTGTCACCCTTGCGTGTGGCGCTTGCGCAAAGATAGGCGAGGCTTCGCCATGCGAAGCCTGCAGTTTTTGCAGGCCGGAGTCAGCCCTTCAGTGCGGCGGCCACGCGTGGGGCGAAATAGCTCAGCACGCCGTCGCAGCCTGCGCGTTTGAAGGCAATCAGGCTCTCCAGCATGACCTTGTCGCCATCAAGCCAGCCATTTTGTGCCGCAGCCATCAGCATCGCATATTCGCCCGACACCTGATAGGCGAAGGTCGGGCACTGGAAGCGGTCTTTGACGGCGCGACAGATATCCAGATAGGGCATGCCAGGCTTGACCATGACCATATCAGCGCCCTCGGACAGATCGCGCGCCACGCAGGCAAGGGCCTCTTCGCGGTTGGCCGGGTTGATCTGATAGGTGGCCTTGTCGCCCACCAGCCGTGCGCCTGCGCCGACAGCATCGCGGAAGGGTCCGTAGAAGCCGGAGGCAAATTTCGCGGCATAGGACAGGATGGCGACATCGCTGTGGCCCTCGGCCTCCAGCGCCATGCGAAGCGCGCCGATGCGCCCATCCATCATGTCCGACGGGCCAAGGATGTCGGCGCCTGCTTCGGCCTGCGCCAGACCCATCTTCACCAGCGCCTCGACCGTCTGGTCATTGACGATCTCGCCATCCACCACAAAGCCATCATGGCCGTTGGCGTTATAAGGGTCCAGCGCGATATCGGTCATCACCATCATATCGGGCAGTTCGGATTTCAGGGCACGAATGGCGCGGTTGGTCAGGTTGTCGGGGTTCCAGGCTTCTTCGCAGGTTTCAGTGCGAAGGGCCTGATCCGTATAGGGAAACAGGCAGATTGCAGGGATACCAAGACTATGGGCCTGCTCGGCTGCTTTCAGCATCCGGTCCAGTGACAGGCGGCTGACACCGGGCAGGGAGGCGATGGGTTCTTCGACATTCTCGCCATCGCGGATGAAGACAGGCCAGATCAGGTCACGGGCTGACAGACCATGCTCCTGCACCATCTCGCGCAGGGCGCGGGTGCGGCGCAGGCGGCGCAGGCGGGCAGCGGGGAAGGGGGCTGGGGTCATGGGGATGGGCCTTTCGACTATGCAGGGACTTCGTGCCATGTGCGGGACGGGAATGGAAGCCCTCTCGGCTGGGGTAGGGTGCGTGGCTCAAGCCACGCACCCTACGATGCTTCACGCAATCTTAACCAAAATGCGCGACGCTCCTGCCATGTCAGAATATCGTCGCCCCCGCATCCCTGGTGCCATTGTCTTTTTCGAGGTCGTACTCGCCCGACGCCCTGATGATCTGCTGGTCCGCCATATCGCGGCTTTGCGAGATGCCGTGCGCCAGACTCGCGCGGATCATCCATTTGATATTCTTGCATGGGTGGTGCTGCCCGACCGGATGCTGTGCATCTGGGGCCTGCCAGAGGGTGACAGCGATTACCCGATGCGCTGGCGTCTGATCAAGACGCGTTTCTCACGCGCGGTGCCGATGGGGATGCGCCGTCCCTCGCATATCCGCCGCGGTGAGCGTGGCATCTGGCAACGGCGCTATTGGGAACATCATATCCGGGGCCGGGCCGATCTGGACGCGCATCTTGCCCTGTGTCGCGACAGCCCTGTTCTGGCGGGGCTTGCAGCGCGGCCCTGTGACTGGCCCTATTCATCCTTCGCGCGCGCAGGGGCAGGTAAGGTGCGTGCGGAGCACGCACCTTACGGCAGGATCTGCAGCCAGACCCAGCCTGTGATCATCACCCCGGCTGTGCCGATCAGCACCGAAGACGCCGCCACCCGTTTCGCCCGCCCGTAGAGATTGGCGAAAACATAGGCATTTACCCCCGGCGCCATCGCCGCTGTCACCACCGCCGAGCGCAGCGCTTCGGTGCTCAGCCCGAAGGCGCGCGCCAGCCCGTAGGTGATCAGCGGATGCGCGATCAGTGACAAGCACACCACATAGCCGATGGTGCGAAAATCCCCTTCGGGCCGGTAGCGATAGAGCACGCCGCCCAGACTGAACAGCGCCACCGGAAGGGCCGCGCGGACCATCATGTCCAGCGCCTGATTGGCAACATCGGGCATCGGCAGGCCGGTCAGGTTCACGATAAACCCCAACCCGATGGCGATCACAAGCGCGTTGCGGAACATCGCCACAAGCACATGACGCGCAGTGTCGCGCAGACGTCCGCCGCGGTTGCGGATCAGCTCCATCGTGGTGATCCCGACGGCATAGCAAATCGGCGAATGCACGGCGATGATGGCATAATTCGGCGCCAGCGAATCCGGCCCATAAGCGCGCTCCATGATCGGCAGGCCCAGCAGAACCGAATTCGAGAACAGCGCCACAAAGCCAATCGCAACGCAATCTTCCCAGTCACGGCTGAACAAAAACCGCGCCCCGAAAAAACCAAGCGCGAAGCTGATCAGCGCGCCAGCATAGAAGCTGATCAGCAACCGCCAGTCAAATTCCTGACCCAGATCCAGTCGGGCAATGGCTGTGAACAACAGGCACGGAATGGCGAAAGTCTGCGCGAACCAGACCACCCCGTCCACCTGATCATCCGTGATCAGCTTGCGCCACCGGGCAACATAGCCAAAGCCGATGACCAGAAATACCGGTAGAATGACATTGGCCAGCAATTGCATCGGTCAGACTCTGAGCGACAGGACCATGCCATCAAAGGCCGGTGTAATATGGTCTGGTGTTTCC
>SKGU01000091.1 GCA_007117255.1 Natronohydrobacter sp.
CACCCCAGCGTCACCATTTCGATGTGATCGATGGACTGCGTGATCCCGACAGCTCGCTGACAGAGTGCCTTCTTTCCGCATGATCCTGTCATTGTGGGGTTTGCCTTTTGCGCGCACTTGCGCAACACTCTGCCGAAACAGAACAAAAAACGGGAGGAACAGACAGATGAACGGTTTCAAAACAGCCGCGCTTGCAGCTTTGGCCGCTGGCACATTCACCATGGCCAAGGCCGACCAGATCAGCGTGGGTATGATCACCACGCTTTCTGGTGGCGGGGCCGGACTGGGTGTTGATGTGCGCGACGGCTTCCAGTTGGCGCTGGATATGGCAGAGGCAGACAATATCCGGCTGGTGGTGGAAGATGACGCGCAGCGTCCCGAACTGGCGGTGCAGATCGCTGAACGCATGATCCAGTCCGAGCGCGTGGATATTCTGACCGGCATCATCTGGTCCAATCTGGCGATGGCTGTCGTGCCCTCGGCTGTCGCGCAGGATATTCTCTATCTGTCTCCCAATGCCGGGCCATCGGCACTGGCAGGCGCGAATTGTCACCCGAATTATTTCAATGTTGCATGGCAGAATGACATGCTGCATGAGGGCGCGGGCGCTTATGCCAATGAGCTGGGCTATGAGAATGCCTTCATAATGGCGCCCAATTACCCCGCTGGCACGGATGCGCTGAACGGGTTCAAGCGCTATTTCGAGGGGGAGTTGGCAGGCGAATTGTTCACGCAAGTGGGCCAGACCGATTATGCTGCCGAGATTGCGCAGATCCGGGCGTCGGGTGCGGATTCGATCTTCATCTTCCTGCCTGGTGGCATGGGAATCAGCTTCATGCGGCAATACGAACAATCCGGGCTTGATCTGCCGATTGTCTCCGCAGCATTCACATTCAGTCAGGATATCCTGCCCGCTGTCGGGTCTGCCGCATTGGGCGTTTTCAACGCAAGCCAATGGTCGCCTGATCTGGACAATGACGCGAATGCGGCCTTTGTCAGCGCATTCCGCGAAGCCTATGGGCGTATTCCGTCGCTTTATGCCAGCCAGGGGTTTGATACCGCCAACCTGATCCTGTCTGCCGCTGCAAAAGCCGATGTCAGTGACCGCGATGCCTTCCGCGCGGCGCTGCGCGAGGCGGATTTCGCGTCGGTCCGTGGCGATTTTGCCTGGGCCGCGAACCAGCATCCGATCCAGAAAGTCTATATCCGCGAGGTCGTAGAGGTGGATGGCGAGATCACCAACCGCATTGTTGGGGTGGCCTTCGAGGAACACCGCGACGTGCATGGCGAAAACTGCCCGATGTAAGCTCTGTACATAACGCGTCGCGTCCCCGGTGAGATCACCGGGGCCTGCGTGCTGAAGGTTTGCCATGACACTCGCCTTGATGCTCGAACAACTTCTGAATGGTGTGCAATTCGGGCTGATGCTGTTTCTGATGTCGGCAGGGCTAACGCTGGTGTTCGGCGTGATGGGCCTGATCAATCTGGCGCATGGATCGCTCTATATGATCGGGGCATTTCTATGCGCGGCAGTTGCTGCCGCGACAGGAAATTTCTGGCTTGGCCTGATTGCTGGTATAGCTGCTGCCGCGGCGGCTGGGGCGCTGATCGAGATTGTCGTCATCCGGCGGCTCTATGCGCGGGACCATCTCGATCAGGTTCTGGCCACATTCGCGCTGATCCTGATCCTGTCGGAAGGGGTGCGCATGATCTTCGGACCTTTCCCACTTTACCTGAACGTGCCCGATGTGCTGCGCGGAACGGTTCGGCTGGGTGTGGTGGATTATTCACTTTACCGGCTGGCCCTGATTGGCTTCGGCTTGGCAGTGGCGCTTGGGCTATGGGCGCTGATCACGAAGACGCGGCTGGGTATTCGTATCCGCGCGGGCGAGTCCGACCGCGAAATGATTGCAGCGCTGGGCGTCAATATTCGCGCGCTCTACACCATTGTCTTCGCGCTCGGTGCGGCACTGGCTGGGCTTGCGGGCGCACTGGTCGGCGCGATCCAGTCCGTGCAGGTGGGTATGGGCGAGCCGGTTCTGATCCTTGCGTTCGTTGTCATCGTGATCGGCGGAATCGGGTCGATCAAAGGGGCCATGGTCGGTGCGCTGCTGGTGGGCGTGATCGACACGATGGGCCGTTTTCTGCTGCCGCGCGTCTTTGCCACCTTTCTCGATGCCTCGCAGGCCATGGGGGTCGGTGCTGCCCTTGCATCTATGCTGATCTACCTCTTGATGGCGCTGGTGCTGATTTTCCGGCCCAAAGGACTGTTCCCCGCTCATGGATAGCACGCTCAAGGAATGGCTTTTGAATGCTGTAATGGTAGTGGCACTTCTGCTTGTGCCTCTTTGGGCATGGCTGGCGAATGAGCCGTTTATCATCACACTGGCCACGCGCATTGCCATTCTTGCGCTGGCAGGGGTCGGGCTGAATATCGCGCTGGGTTTGGGGGGCATGGTCAGTTTTGGCCATGCGCTCTATCTGGGCATCGGCGGCTATGTGGCAGGCATTGCGGCGCATCACGCTTTCCATGGGACCACGGTTCTGGGGCTGCCCGGAACCAATCAGATGCTGCCGATCTGGGCGATTGCGATGATTTTGTCCGGCGCAATCGCCGGGGTCGTGGGTGCGCTGTCTCTGCGCACATCCGGCATCTTCTTCATCATGATCACGCTGGCTTTCGCACAGATGGGGTTCTTCTTCGCGCTGTCATGGCCCGCCTATGGTGGCGAGGACGGCTTGCCGATCTTTGTGCGCAACCAGTTTCCGGGGCTGAACACCCTGCGGCCATGGGAGTTCTTTCTGATCTCCTATGGCGTGCTTCTGGTGGCGCTGGGCCTGTTCGCACTGCTTCGCGCCGCTCGTTTTGGCGCAGCGCTTATGGCGATCCGACAAAACCCCGACCGTGTGGCAGCGCTTGGCATAACACCTTTCGGCGTCAAGCTGGTGGCTTTTGTGCTGTCAGGCATGATCACAGGGTTGGCAGGGGCGCTGATGGCTGATCTGACCCGCTTCGTCAGTCCTGCGATGATGGCATGGACCATGTCGGGTGAGTTGATCGTCATCATCATTCTGGGCGGGGTGGGGCGGCTCTTCGGCCCTGTTGCGGGGGCTGCGATCCTTGTGGGGTTCGAGGTTTTCTTCGGCGGTCTGACCGAACACTGGAAGCTGTGGCTTGGGCTTGTGCTGCTGGGGGTCGTGCTGTTTGCGCGCGGGGGGATTATCGGGCTGATTGCAGGGCGGGCGCATCATGGCTGATCCGGTGTTGTCTCTTGAGGGGCTGAGCAAGAGCTTCGGGGCGCTCAGGGCCACGGATCAGGTCTCGCTGACGCTCCTTCCTGGTGAAATCCACGCATTGATCGGGCCGAACGGGGCGGGCAAATCCACACTGATGGGGCTGATTTCTGGCACGCTTGCGCCGGATGCGGGCAGTATTTCGCTTGGGGGGCAGGATATCACCGCGCTGTCCATGCCTCAGCGTGCCCGCGCGGGGCTGGGGCGCAGTTTTCAGGTGTCGTCGCTGATCGCGGAGTATTCCGCCCTCAGAAATGTCTTGCTGGCGCTTCAGGCCCATGATGGGCACAGCTTTCGCTTTATGCGCCCGGTGATGCGCGATAAAGCTCTGATCGCGCGGGCGCAGGCCATTCTGGCGCGTGTGGGGCTTGCCGCGCGTGCCTCGGTCGAGGCCGGCGCGCTTAGCCATGGCGAGCGGCGGCTTCTGGAAATCGCCATGGCACTTGCCTTGCAACCGCGCTGCTTTTTGTTCGATGAACCCATGGCGGGGCTGGGGGCTGAAGGCACGGCGCGGCTTGTCGATTTTCTGCGCGGGTTGAAATCCGAAGCCCCGATTCTGCTTGTGGAACATGATATGGATGCCGTGTTCCGATTGGCTGACCGCATTTCGGTGCTGGTCTATGGGCGCATTATCGCGACCGGAAATGCAGCTGAAATCCGTACCAATTCCGACGTCCGCGCCATTTATCTGGGTGAGGAAGTCGCATCATGACTGCCCTGCTGGAACTTGATGACCTGCATGTCTTCTACGGCGCCTCGCAAGCCCTGCATGGTGTGTCGCTAAGCGTGGATGAAGGCGAAGCCGTGGCCCTGATGGGGCGCAATGGCATGGGGAAATCCACCACCATTGCAACGGCATGTCGCATGCTGCCGCTCAGAAAGGGGCGTGTCCGATTCGGGGGGCGCGATATCAGCGACTGGCCGTCTTTCCGGGCTGCGCGCCTTGGGCTTGGGCTGGTGCCCGAAGGGCGGCGCTGTTTTCGCAATCTGACCGTGCGCGAAAACCTGATTGCAGCGGCGCGTCCGGGGCCGTGGGACTTGCCGCGCATCCATGCGCTCTTTCCGCGCCTTGACGAACGTGCCGACCAATATGCCGCCACCTTGTCGGGCGGAGAGCAACAGATGCTGGCCATTGGTCGTGCGCTGATGACAAACCCGCGCCTTTTGTTGCTGGACGAGGCGACCGAGGGGCTGGCCCCTGTGATCCGGCAGGAAATCTGGGCGGCGATCACGCAGTTGAAATCAGATGGATTGTCGATCCTGCTGGTGGACAAGACATTGTCGGAAATTCTGCCCTTCGCGGATCGTTGCGTGATCCTTGAAGGGGGGTGCGTGTCGTGGCAGGGCGTCCCGGCTGATCTGACCGCGGATATCCAGACCCGCTATCTTGGGGTCTGACCCACTTTCTTGCTTCAAATACTCATACTTTTTGCGGGTAACGCGCGTCAGCCGATCCTTGAGCGCTGCACCGCCAGAATGCCCGCCATGATCACCAGCACGCCGATCACGTCAAAAATGCCCAGTGATTCACTCAGCAGCAATGCGGCGACCGCGACACCGAAAAACGGGTTGAGGAAGTGGAAGGTCGCGGATTTCACAGCCCCGATCCGCCCCACCAGTAGGAACCAGACCCATGTTGCCGCCAGACCGGGCACTAGCACAGTGTAGCTGAAGGCCCCCACGAGCTGCCATGTCCAGTTGACCTCTGGCACTTCAAGCAGCATTGCAGGCCCGATCAGCATGGCTGAGCCGACAAGCATCTGAAGCCCCACGATCATCAGCAAATTGCCCCCTGCGCCAGAGGCCACACGCACGCTCAGCGTCGCCGCCGTCAGCGAGATGACGCCCAGCACGCAGAGCGCGACCCCGAACAGATCCACCCCGCCTGTGATCCTCGCGCCCATGATCACGGCCACGCCCGCAAAGCCAGCCACCAGCCCGGCCACGGCCATAGGGCGCAACCTTTCGCGCAGGATTAGCCAGCCGAACAGCGCCACCAGCAGCGGCATGGTAGATGCGATGATCGCGGCAAGAGACGCCTCGACTGTCTGCATGGCGACGAAGTTCAGCCCCAGATAAAGCGCGTTCTGCGTGATCCCGAAAATGATCGTCGCACGCCACTGCCCAGGCGTCAGGTTCCAGCTTTGGCCCAAGGCCCGTGCAATGGCGATGCCGATCAGTCCCGAAATCAGGAACCGCAGGCTCAGCGCATATAACGGTGGCGCATCGGCCACGATCATGCGCGCAGATGTAAATGCGGATGACCACATGAACGCGAAAGCCAAGCCGATCAGGATAGAGCGCACATCCATGTCTTGACCCTTCATTGCGCCCAGGGGGTCGCGTTGCTGCGCCCCGGCCCGCGCCAGAAGCGCCACATCAGCAAGATTGCGGCCATGGTCAGCCCGACAACCAGCCCCGCCCATATGCCCTCACCGCCGTAACCCCAATGGATTCCCAGCAGGTAGCTGGTTGGCAGACCCACGCCCCAATAGCTGAAGGCGGCAATCAGCATTGGCCAGCGAGTGTCCTGCACCCCGCGCAGAAGGCCCATCGCCATGACCTGCGCCCCGTCGGCCACCTGAAAGACCGCCGCCACAATCAGGAAAGACGCGCCGATCATGATGATAGTGGCGCGCGCTGGCTCGTCTGGGGCAAGGAACAACCCGACAAGGAAAGGGCCAGCGACGATGTAGAGGATCATGGTCAGGCTGGCGAAGACGACCGAGACGATTACCGATGTGCGTGCCCCCGCGCGCAGGGCTATCTGGTCGCGCCGCCCGCGTGCGCGCCCGACCAGAACAGTTGCCGCATTGGAAAAGCCCAAGTGCACCATGAACAATGCCGCCGTGATTTCCAGCGCGATCCCATGCGCGGCCAGTTCATGCGTTCCGATCCAGCCCATCATCACGGCTGCGGCGGTGAACAGCGCTGTCTCGGCCACCAGTGCCACGCCAATGGGCCAACCCAACCGCCAGACTTGTCCCATGGCCTGCCAATCCGCCCGCCAGAAGCGCAAAAACAGCGTGTAGCGTCGTAAGGCAGGCAGGAGCGCGCAATAGAGCGCCAATGCCGCGACACTCGCCAGATTGACAAGGATCGTGGCAATGGCCGCGCCGCGCACACCCAGTTCCGGCATGCCCAGATTGCCGAAAATGAACATCCAGTTGAGGAAGATATTCACCCCCACCGCTGCGATCGTGATCCAGAGCGCCACCTGTGTGCGTTCCAGCGCGGCGAGGTAGTTTTTCAGCACCATCACGGCCAGTGCAGGCACCAACGAGAAGCCCAGTATGCGCATATAGGCTTCGGCCAGCGGCACCACATCGACCGGTTGCCCCAAGGCGCTGAGAAATGCGCCGGAAAACCAGAAGAAGGGCAGCGCGGCGATGCCGAAGGCAATCGACAGCCAAAGCCCCATCCGGGTTGCCCGGCGGACCTCCGCATCCATATCTGACGCGGCGGCTGTGGCGACCATCGGCATGACGGCATTGGCGAAGCCCGTCCCAAAGGTGAAGATCGCGAAGAACAGCGCCGCACCCAGCACGCCAGCCGCCAGATCGGCCACCCCATACCAGCCCAGCATGACCGTATCTGTCACAGCCAGCATGAACTGCGCCAGATGGCTGCCCGCCA
>SKGU01000043.1 GCA_007117255.1 Natronohydrobacter sp.
ATGGATGACCGGATCAGCCACAATCCGCCGGGGGTCTGGCTGGCCGTCACATCGCTGAGTTTCGATATCTCGGTGCTGGAATTGTTCTGGACGCTCGCGCGCGGCTTCAAGGTTGTGCTGATGGGCGATGAAGACCGCGCGATGGTGGCGAAAGGGCCTGTGCGCGTATCGGACAAGAGCATGGATTTCAGCCTGATGTACTGGGGCAATGATGACGGGCAGGGGCCGCAGAAATATCGGCTGCTGCTGGAAGGTGCGAAATTCGCCGATACGCATGGCTTCTGTGCCATCTGGACGCCAGAGCGGCATTTCCATGCCTTTGGTGGACCATTCCCGAACCCGTCTGTCACAGGTGCGGCTGTCGCGGCAGTCACGAAGAATCTGGCCGTACGGGCCGGGTCATGTGTCGCGCCCTTGCATCACCCTGTGCGCATTGCCGAGGAATGGGCCGTGATCGACAACCTGACCAATGGCCGCACGGGTCTGGGAATTGCCTCTGGATGGCATCCGGTAGATTTCGTGATCCGGCCCGAAAATCGTCCCCCTCATAACAAGCCCGCCATGTTTGAAACGCTGGACACGCTGCGCAAACTCTGGCGAGGTGAGACTGTGGAATTCGACAAGGGCGACGGCATGGTGCCGATCCAGACTTTGCCGCGCCCGGTGTCGAAAGAGTTGGACATCTGGCTGACCACAGCGGGCAACCCGGAAACCTGGCGTGAAGCGGGGCGCTTGGGCGCGCATGTGCTGACGCATCTTCTGGGCCAGTCGATTTCGGAAGTTGCCGAGAAGATCACGATTTACCATGACGCATTGCGCGAAACCGGGCGCGATCCGGCGGATTTCACTGTGACGCTGATGCTGCATACCTTTGTTGCGCGCGACCGGGAACATGCGCGCGAAGTGGCGCGCGGGCCGATGAAAAGCTACCTTCTGGCGGCTGCCGCGCTAGTCAAGCAATATGCTTGGGCGTTTCCGGCCTTCAAACGGCCAGAAGGGGCGAAGAACCCCATGGATATCGATCTGTCCACCCTGAGCCAGGATGAAGTCGACGGCATCCTTGACTATGCCTTCAATCGCTATTTCGAGGATTCAGGCCTGTTCGGCACGGTCGAGGATTGTCTGGCGCGTGTCGAGCAGTTGAAAGCCATCGGTGTGAACGAAGTCGCCTGTCTGATTGATTATGGCATCGCCTCCGAGCAGGTGCTGGAAGGGCTTTACCCCTTGGCCGAAGTCGTCAAGCGGGCGAATGCAGGCGTGGATTTGCCCGATGATGACTATTCGATTGCCGCGCAGATCATGCGCCACAAGGTCACGCATCTGCAATGCACACCTTCCATGGCGCGGATGCTGTGCATGAATGATGATGCGCGTGCAGCCCTTGCCCGCGTGCCGCATGTCATGGTTGGCGGCGAGGCGTTGCCGGGCACGCTGGCGCAGGATATCGCGGGGCTGACGGGCCAGCCGGTTCAGAACATGTACGGGCCGACGGAAACGACGATCTGGTCGTCCACCTGCCTGGCTCGTGGTGGTGCAGGAACAGTTGGGATCGGCACACCAATTGCCAACACCACGCTGCATGTGGTGGACGAGGATTTGCGCGAACAGCCTGTCGGGCGCGAGGGCGAATTGCTGATTGGTGGCGACGGGGTGACGCGTGGCTACTGGAACCGTCCGGAACTGACGCAAGAGCGGTTTATCGATAATCCCTTCGGGCCAGGGCGTCTTTACCGCACGGGTGATCTGGTTCGGCGCAACGCGCAAGGCGGCGTCGATTTTCTTGGGCGCGTTGACCATCAGGTCAAAATCCGCGGCCATCGGATCGAACTGGGCGAGGTAGAGGCGGCGTTGGATGCGCTTCCGGGGATCACGCAATCGGTTGTCATCGCGCGCGAGGACCAGCCGGGCGATCTGCGGTTGGTTGCCTATTATACAGGTAGCCCTAGTGGGGATTTGCGCGATGCGCTTACGGCGCGTCTGCCTGCGCATATGCTGCCCTCTGCCTTTGTGCCGATGGCAAGCCTTCCTCTGACGCCAAACAAGAAGATCGACCGCAAGGCTCTGCCTGCACCGCAAGTAAGCCGCGCCCCCGAAGCCGTGCATGCCACGGTCGAGACTGGAAGTGATACGCTGGCGAAACTGTCACAAATATGGTGCGATGTTTTGGGGCTGGAAGAGGTCAAACCCTCTGACAACTTCTTCAAGCTTGGCGGCCATTCGCTGCTTGCTGTTCAGGCGCATCGGGATATCCGCGCGCGGCTTAACTTGCCCGGCGTGTCAATCACGGATGTGTTTCGCTTCCCTGTGCTGGCCGATCTGGCGCGGCATCTGGAGGCGAAACAGAAGCCTATGCCCTCTGCTCCGGTTGCAAAGCTGGCTGAAAGCCGGGCCGTTGCAGGCGCAGAAGAACCCGCGCCCGCTCAGGACCGGATGAATGCAATGGCACGCCGCCGCGCAATGCGAAATGAAAGGATGTCCCGCAGATGATCCAGCAGAAGTTTGCATTTCCGGAATTCGCCCGCCCACTGTTTAGTGACGTTGTCGCGATGGCCTGGACGGACCCTCGCGCACCAATGCCACGGCTGATCGGTGATGAAGTTCTGGCGGTTGAACAGGTCAGTGCGGCCCGCGCGCGCGAATTCGGCGCTGGTCGTGCGGCCGCTCATGCCGCGATGGAATTGCTGGGCCATGTTCCCCGCCCAGTGCTTCAAGGGGAAGATCGCGCGCCGGTCTGGCCTCTTGGGTTGAAAGGTTCAATCACGCACACAGACCGAGACTGCCTCGCAGTTGTGACCGACGCGCCAGAGATTGTGGCTCTTGGGCTTGATCTGGAGCCGATGAGCCCATTGGAACCTTCGCTCTGGCCGGTCATCTGTACAAGTTCGGAAATGGATTGGCTGGCGGGGCTTGGGCCGTCGCAGCGCGGCCATTTTGCGAAGTTGATATTCTGCGCGAAAGAAGCTGTCTACAAGGCGCAGTATCAGGTCAGCAGGACCATGTTGGATTTTCAGGCATTGGAACTGAGCTTTGATCTGTCTGCCGGGCAATTCTCCGCCAGGTTCCGCGTCGACGCGCCGGGTTTCAAAGCCGGGACATTGATTCCCGGCCGTTTCGCGATTCTGTCGAATAGCGTATTTGCAGCGGTCGAGTTGCATGCAGAGACGATATGACCTGCGCGGAAATCCGCCGATTTTTGCCTGTGCTCAGATACCGACAGGGCCAGTTCTGGTAGGCATGTGACCGCTGCGCTCAAGATATGTCCAGCGCTGTTTCCGGTTTGGGACAATTCGTCTCAAGCTTCCGAAACTGTTAGCGAAATATGGCTTTGTTCTGGTATGTTTCAGCATCACTAACGAGGCAGCGCGCCAGTTTGTCGTTGAGCAATGGTCGCAAGAACCATCGGCAGCATGGCGCAACCTGAAACCTGAAGAGGGACATATGCGAAAGATTATCCTCGCCGCCACTTTGGCTGTAATGTCAGCGCCACTTTTTCCCGCAATCGCAAGTGCCGGACCGGTAGAAAGCGCCTGTGTCCGGTCTGACCGCCCACAAGCGACACGCGCCCTGTGTCGTTGCATCGACTCTGTGGCACGGCGCACATTGACGCGTAGCGAACAGCGCCGCGCTGCAAGTTTCTTCCGTGATCCGCAATTGGCGCAGGACGTGCGGATGTCGAAAAGCGACCGCGACAATGCGTTCTGGGCCCGCTACCGCGCGTTCGGCGATGCAGCGGAGCGGACTTGCGTTTCACGCTGACAACACTGAGATCCGTGTTTTGGGCGGTTGCCGATCTTCGGCACCGCCCTTTCATATGACTTGCGCAGACAGGTCAGAGCGTGGCCCCGACCTGTCTGCCAGAGGCAAGCTCAGTTATGTGAATGTCCGTGCGAGTGACCATGTGAATGGTCATGTGAGTGCCCGTGCGAATGACCGCCCCCGTGGTCAGGCATACGCTCCAGATCCACCGGTATGGTAATATCCATGTCGTCACCTTCCTCGAAAGACAGCGTTACGGCGACTTCATCGCCGTGATTGAGCGCGCGGGTCAGGCCGAGGAACATCAGATGATCGCCGCCGCGTTCAAGCACGCGTTCGCCCTCCGCGGGGATCACGAAACCCTCTTCAACTTCTACCATACGCATGACGCCGGCGTCATCTTCGATATGGGTATGAAGTTCTACACGTTGCGCGGCATCGGATTGCGCCGCAATCAGGCGACGGTCAACCTTGCCATGATTTTCGATGCGCATAAAGGCGGCGCCGGACTGCGACATTCCGGTCGAGGCGCGGGCATAGGGGTCAACGATATGAATGCCGTCGTCGGCGAAGGCGGGCAATGCGAAACCGACAGCAATTGCTGCCGCGAGAGTGAGTCTTTTCATGAAGATATGTCCTTGTCTGATTTTGTTTCGTTGTTCTGATCAGGCAAAGAGAGGGGGTGCGCGGCTTTGCAGCCACAATCCTGCGGGGCAGTAAGCGTGGTGCGGGCGTGCTGCGAAAACAACTGACTGTGATGCACCAATACTGGTCTTTTTTGGTGTTGGTTCCGTTGGCAGCGCGGCAAAGCTCAGTACACAATCGGGGCAAGGCAGGGTTTGTTCTACTGGGTTGCCATCGACATCCATAGTGATGCGCACCAACCCGTAGCCGGTGCAGATGACCATGGTGGTCGCGCCATGCGCCTGATTGCGAGCCTGCGCGTGACTGATACTTCCCAGCGCAATGCATAGCGCCAGCGCAAACCCCACATATGCGCGCAGAACGGTTTCCATGCGTATGCGTTTAGCTGCGCGCAGGCCAAAGGCAAAGCGTATTCTCAGGGGACGAGGCGTTTGATCGCAGCCACATGGCTTGTGCTGGCAGCCTGTACATCGGTCGTCAAGGCCATGGCCTGTGCAATCAATTCGTCTGCCGGAACGATGCGGTCCACAAGTCCCCACTTGTGGGCTTCGTCAGCGTCGATCCTTGCACCAGCCATGAGTATCATTTTCGCCCTTGCAGGCCCAACCAGTGCGCTCAGGCGCGCGGGGTCAGAAGGCTGCGGCAGGAAGCCCAGCTTCATGACCGGATAGAAGAACTTTGCGCCCGGAACACACAGCCGCAGATCGCAGGCCAGTGCCATCCCGAAAGCGCCGCCTGCCAATGTGCCATTCAGTGCGGCAATGGTCAGGCTGTCCGCTCGCGCGATACGTCCGGACAGTTCTTCCCATAGCGGCGATGTCGCAAGGCCCGCGCGCGCCTCATCCAGATCGGCCCCGGCACTGAACACGCGCCCTTCGCCGGTCAGGATCAGGGCGCGGGCCTGCGCTTGTGTGGCTGCATCCACCGCCTGGCACAGTTGACCCAGCATGCTGGCGGTCAGGGAATTGGCTTTGTCGGAACGTGTCAAAGTCAGCGTCCAGACGCCTGCAGCCTGTTCGATACGGATCATCATGTCTGCCTTTTCAATAGTCGCGCTCGAAGAACAATCCGACACTGGCGCGGCCCTGATTGTCGACCCGTCCACGCGCTGTAAGCGAAGGCGACAGGTCGATATTGATTGATACCTCACTTTTACCTTGTGGGCTGACCTCGACATCGGTGTAGATTTTTTCGGTCAGATAGCGGCCTAACCTGATCGAGGTTTCACCGTCTTCATCGGTGCGCACATCCAGATCATCCAGCCCGACATTGCGTCTTACGCGTTCCAATATGCCCTCGCCGCGCCCAGACAACGTGGCCAACGAAGACGCGAGTTGTGCGGCCTGAAACAAAGACAGGTTTTCAAAGCCGCGACCGAACAGCAGCAATGACACGACTTCTTCCTGCGGCAAGTCAGGAGTTGATTCAAAGCGTATTTCTGGTGCATCTGCGCGGCCTTCCAGCACGATGCGTGCAGTAACACCCGTGCGCTCGGTCGAGGCAACAAGCCGCACAAACGGCACGAAATCGCCTTGAAGACTGGCAAAGCCTTCATTCAACGTGAAACGGTTGCCCAACAGGTCAAGACGCCCACGGATCAGCCCGAATTGGCCGATGGGAATTACATCTCGTGTGGTGCCGGTCAGGCGCAGAGTGCCGCCAAGCTCTGCATCCAGCCCGCGTCCGCGTAGAAAGATGCGGCTTGGTGCATTGATTGTCAGATCCAGGTTGGCGGGGTTAGGCGTTCGTCCGAAGGTTTCGCCTTCGAAAATGCCAGCCCGCTCGCGGGTAATGCGCGAAGGCGCGCCTTCTCCCAAGTGCTGTATATCAGGCGGGATATAGCCACGACTTGCCAGGCCGACACGTGGAATTCGTATTTCGGTGCGGTCCAGTGAAAGGGTCCCGGAAATGTCCGGCCCGCGTGTCAGATTTCCGGTAATCGCAACATTCCCAGACACGTTGGTTTCAAAAAGTTGCGGGTTCACGATTTGCAACTCATTCAGGGTTGCGCGCAGATTGCCGGTGATTGGTGCGCCCAGATCAGCTGTACCTTCCAGTGCAGCGGTGCCGCCATTGGCCCCACGCCCGTTGACTGTGACTGTCGCCTGCGCGCCTTGAAGTTGGGCCTGTGCCGTGATGTCGGTAATCCGCATGTTGTTGCGTGGCAAGACAAGGGTGACGCCAGTTGCCTCTGCAGTGCCATTGACCGAGGCCAAGGCAAGCGGGCCGTTCACGCGAATATCGAAACTGGCCGGCCCTTGTATCGAGCGCGGCTCTAGCCGTGGGTTGATGAGGGCAAGATCTGTGCTGCCAGTTGCCCGCAGATCGGCCCGCAGATCGGGCGCGATGTTGCCCGCTACCTGTGCATTCAGCCCTGCAGGTCCGTTGATCGCCAGATCAAGTGCGTAACCAGTCCCCGTATCGCGCGCGGTGCCCACCAGCGAAACAGCGCC
>SKGU01000204.1 GCA_007117255.1 Natronohydrobacter sp.
CAGGGGCCGGTTTCGCGCTGGAAAACCGCATGGCCGCGACCCGGATTTTCAACGAGCCTTTCCCCAGAGCGCATGTGCACCGGATCGCAGGCTTTCTGCGCAATTTCCGCGCCATGATGGAGCGGCTTGCAGGTGACGGGCAGCATATGGCCATCCTCACACCGGGGCCAAATAACGATACATATTACGAGCATACCTATATCGCGCGCTATCTGGGGCTGATGCTGCTGGAAGGCGAGGATCTGATCGTCGAGAATGGTCAGACCATGGTGCGCACAGTGCGCGGGCTGGAACCGTTGGGCCTTTTGTGGCGGCGTATTGATGATGAATTTGTTGATCCGCTGGAACTGAATGAATATTCGCAACTGGGCACACCGGGACTGTTGGGAGCATTGCGCCAAAGCCGGTTGTCGCTGATCAATGAACCGGGGTCAGGTGTGCTGGAAACGCGTGCTTTCATGGCGTTTTACCCGCGCATTGCACGGCAGTTGCTGGGCGAACCTCTGAGACTGCCCAATATCGCGACCTGGTGGTGTGGACAGCCCAAAGAACGGGCGCATGTGCGCGCAAATGCCCGCAAGATGATCATTGGCGGTGCGCTGGAAACGGGACTGCCTTTTGCCATAGGCGCAGATGCGGCCCTTGGGGGCGAATTTCGCAGCACCGCACCCGGCCCGATCGAAGACTGGATCGACAGCAACGGACGCGATCTGGTGGCGCAAGAGGCTGTCACCCTGTCCACAACGCCCGCCTGGTCAGAGGGACGACTGGTTCCCCGGCCCATGACAATCCGTATCTTTGCCGCGCGCACACAGAACGGCTGGGCCTTCATGCCCGGTGGCTATGCGCGTATCGGCAAAAGCGGGGATGCCACCGCGCTGGCTATGCAATCGGGCGGGTCGGTGGCTGATGTCTGGGTCATGGCGCAACATCCTGTCCCACCCGATACACTGGTCGCAAAGGCTGATTTCGAGCGCGCGCCCGACGGGCTTTTGCCTGCGCGTGCGGCCGACAACCTGTACTGGCTTGGACGCTACGTTGAACGCACCGAAGGCGCAATCCGCCTGCTGCGGGCCTATCATCTGCGGCTGGCCGAAACCGGCGATGCCGATGAGCCGCGGCTTCGGGCGCTGCGCGCCTATCTGTCCAGCATCGGCATTTCTCTTGATCGGCCTGTTCCAGATGCATTGCCCAGCTTGATCGAGACCGCGCGCGCGACCGCCGCGCGGGTGCGCGACCGCTTTTCCCCCGATGGCTGGCAGGCGCTGAACGATCTGGCCAAGACGGCTGCACGCTTTGGCACTCTGGTGACAGAGGGCGACGACGCCGCGCGCGCCATGTCCGTTTTGTTGCGCAAGCTGTCGGGGTTTTCGGGTCTTGTGCATGAGAATATGTATCACTTCCTCGGCTGGCGGTTTCTGTCGCTGGGCCGTGCGCAGGAACGTGCCGATGGCATGCTGTTGCAACTTCTTGCCTTTGCCGATCCGGGGGCCGTACCCGGTGCCTATGAAATCGCGATCGAGGTCGGCGACAGCCTGATGACGCATCAGCGCCGCTACCGTTTTGGCCCCTCGCGTGAAACCGTGCTGGACCTGCTGGCCCTTGACGCCGACAATCCGCGCGCCGTTCTTTATCAGTTGGCCGAGATGCGTTGCCATATCGCTGAACTGCCCCGCAACAGCGCTGCGGGGCGCATGAGCGATCTGGAAAAGCTGCTTCTGGAACTGGACACGGAATTGCGCGTCACTGACCCCAAGGCGCTGACAGATGTGCGGATGCAAGCCTTGCGCACCAGGCTTGCATCCGCGTTCGATCTTCTTTCTGCGCAGTATTTCAGGTAAACCCATGCGCTATGATATCCGCCTCAGTCTGGAGCAAAGCTATAACGCTGCCTCGGATCATGTGCGCAATCTGCTACGGCTCTTGCCCTCTGATGGCCCGAACCAGCGTGTGCTGCGCCGTTTGCTGAGCGTCACCCCTGCCCCCGATGAACGCCGTGACGCGCAGGATTTTTTCGGCAACGCCACCACGCTTGTGGCATGGCACCGGCCTGTGACCGCGATTGCGTTTCACCTGTCAGTGCGTGCCGAACGCTGGGCCAGCCCATCCATGGATATTTCACCGCCACTGGCGCGGCTTGCATCCGAGGTTGCGGCAGCCGATTTCGCACCCATGTCGCCCTTGCAGTTTCGCAACCCCTCGCCGCGTATCCCGCCAGTGGCCGAAATTGCCGCTTTCGCCCGCACAATCTGTACGCCCGACATGAGCGCATATGAAGCGGTGGCGCATTTGGGACGTGCGCTGCATGATCGCATGACATTCGATTCAACCGCCACCGAAGTCACCACCCCTCCCGCAGAAGCCTTTGCTGCCGGGCGCGGGGTCTGTCAGGATTTCGCGCAGATCATGGTGTGCGGATTACGCGCTCTGGGCATACCGGCGGGCTATGTTTCGGGGTTCATCCGCACAACGCCGCCGCCGGGCCAGAAGCGTCTGGAAGGTGTCGATGCGATGCATGGCTGGGTCATGGCCTGGTGCGGGCAAGCGCAGGGCTGGGTCGAGTATGACCCCACCAACGCACAATGGGCAGGCGAGGATTATATCACGGTTGCCATCGGACGCGATTATTCAGATGCCGCGCCCGTCAGGGGGTCAGTGCGCACATCAGGCCGCCAACAGACCAGCCATGCAGTTGATATGGTCGCGCTGCACGCTCAGACCCAATAAGACCATTCGCTGCAAACTGACCCATTCCAAAATATCGATATATGTGCGACAGGTTTTCAAAGGTCGCCTTGTCGACCCTATTTCCGGGGAGGAGACCCTGATGACCGCACTGTTCCGCGCCAGCCTGCTGGCCTTTGTCCTGCCGCTAGCCGCACAGGCGGAGACCCTGCAAATCCAGCCTGTCACTGACACTGTCTGGGCCATCGTCGGGCCATTGGAACAGCGCAACCCTGAAAACCTTGGCAACAACGCCACATTCGGGCTGGTGGTGACAGATGCCGGCGCGGTTCTCGTGGATCCAGGCGGATCATGGCAGGGCGCGGAAATGTTGCATGACACCATCCGTACCATCACGGACCCCCCTGTGACGCATGTTATCAATACGGGCGGGCAGGATCACCGCTGGCTGGGCAATGGCTACTGGCAAGCACAAGGCGCGATTGTGATTGCATCCTCGGCGGCAGTGGCCGACCAGCAAGCGCGCGGCTCGATGCAGCTAACGGGTCTGTCAGAACTGATCGGCGACGGGCTGGCAGGCACCGAAGCCCGCACTGCCGATATCACATTCGAGACTGATTACACGTTGGAGCACGGCGGTATCAGCTTCGTGATCATGCATCGCGGACAGGCTCATACACCGGGCGACAGCTTCGTCTGGCTGGCCAGTGCTGACACCATGTTCACTGGCGATATCGTCTATGTCGAAAGGCTTTTGGGCAATGGCAGCCAGTCCGATGCAGCAAGTTGGATCACCGCATTCGACGCGATGGCCGCATTCAACCCGGCCCATATCGTGCCCGGTCACGGCGGCGTCACTGATATGGCGACTGCGCGCGCCGACACATATGACTATCTCGTCAATCTGCGCAACCAGATCGGCGCGTTAATTGACGAGGGCGGCAGCATCATGGATGCACCTGGCATTGACCAATCCGAATGGGCGCATCTGACCGAATTCGAAAGCCTTGCCGGGCGTAATGCACAAACGGCTTATGAACAGATGGAATGGGAATGACGCGGCGCGTTGGGCCTGGGTGCCAAAATTTACTGCCCATCAGAGTCGAACGCGCCTGATCGAAATGATCTTGCCTTTGCGCGATGGGAGAACCAGAAGGGTAGCGCCGAAACTTGGGGCGGTCTCTGGAAAAGATGGATACGCCGATGACTGAGGCTCGGACATTCGCAGGACAGGTGATCTTGTATGATCCCCACATCCTGCCGCAGATAAATCCCCGCATCTTCGATTTGCAATGGCTGCGCCGTCAGCGGCATCTGACGGGCAGCGCGCCCGGTCGCGGGCAGGCGCAGTTTTTGCGCATCATGGGGCATGATCTGGTGCTGCGCCCCTACCGTCGGGGTGGATTGATCGGCCGGATCAGCACAAAACTTTACCTGCGCCTTGGGGCCGAACGCAGCCGCGCCTTTCGCGAATTCAGGCTGCTGGACTGGATGCACTCAAACGGCCTTGCCGTGCCGCGCCCGGTCGCAGCGCGCTATGCCACTGTGGGGCTGTTTTACCGCGCTGATCTGATCACTGAGCGCATTCCGGGCGCGCGACCCCTTGCTGATCTGCTGCACAATGCGGCGATACCGGGCGACATCTGGGGCCAGATCGGGAAATCGATAGGACAAATGCATGCATTCGGGGTGGATCACACTGATCTGAACTGCCGCAATATCCTGCTGGATGCACAGCACAAGGTCTGGCTGATCGACTTCGACAAATGCCGCAAGCGCGCAAGCGGCGCATGGAAAGACGGCAATCTAGCACGGCTCAGACGCTCACTGGACAAGGAAACAACCGCGCGGCCAAACCTGCACTGGACTGATGCTGACTGGTCCAGCTTGCTGAATGCCTATCAGACCGCATAGGCAGCAGCACTGACCTGCGGCACCCGCGATGGATACGCCCTGACAATTCTGCCCTTTCCGACCTGGTGCAGCCACGATAGCAGCTTGCATGGCTCGTTCAGCCTGGCATGTGACGGCAGGTTATTGCGCTTGATCACATCGAAGCGTTCAGCGATGCTGGCGCAGCTTAAGCGCTTCGCGACCAAAGGCGGTTCGTCGTCAAGAGCAGGAGATGGAATGAAAGGTGTCTTGATTCTGACTGAAGGCAGATCCGGGTCCAACTGGCTTGGCTCCTTGACCTCGAAGACCGCCTTGATGGGAAAGAGCGAGGAATGGCTGAGCAGTAGCAATGTCAGAAAGGGCACGAAAACCAGAAGTACGGTCGAATACCTTGATGACGTTGTAAATCTGGCGGCGACCGAAAACGATTTCTTCTCGATCAAGGTCTTCCCGAAGCACCTTCATCGCTTTCAAAGGAGGGCCAATATTGATGCTGTCAAATACCTGTATGACAAGCATGATGTCAGGCTGATCCGGCTGATCCGCAAGGACACATTCCGTCAGGCGCTGTCCTATGGGCGCGGGTTGCAAACCAGACAATGGACAAGCTCAAAGTCAGCGAAGCGAGAAGCCCACTATGATTTCAAGCTTTTTTGCAGCTGTTTTTTCCTGATCAGGCAAAGCTATGCGTTCTGGGACGCCTATATACAGTTTCGAGGCTGGCCATGCGAAGTGATGTATTATGAAGATATGGTCAAAGACCCGACGCCCTATGTCAAATACGTTGCAGAGCATGCGAATGTCGAGATGCCGGACATTCCGCAATCCTCTCTGGAGATACAGCGCGATGATCTGACAGAGGAGTGGTTGAAGCGTTTCAAGGAACAAATAGCATCAGACCATACAGCTCTGAGCCTGCCGAATGGTCCTTTCCCAAGGACTGGCCTGAACTTCGCCAGGTTTATGGCCGCGCGGCCTTTGAAATATGAAAAGCTCTGATCACTTCATTCTGATCAATCTCGCACATTCGTCAGCTTATTGCGCAGACTCCAGCCAATTGCGCCAACCCGGCGCGGTTGCGTCCAGCGCCTCAACCAGCGTGTCCTGCGGGAAAGCCTCCCCTAGCGCCTGATCACGCGCAATCGCCAGCCTTTCCTTACCATCCAACATGGCGCGCAGGCGCTGCAACGGCCCTGGAACAAGCGCTTTGCGCGCAGTATCCAGCCCCCAGAGCGCCCCTGATCGCAACCGCGCCAGCCTGCGCAGATAGCGCGAGTTCGGGTTTTCGGCGAGATCGTAATTGGCGAATCCACCCCCTGTCTTGAGAAGTTTCAGATGCCAATAGTGCCAACCCGCGAAATGCCGGGGGAAATCACCACGCGCAAACCGTTCGAATCGCGGATCATGGGCGAAGCGCGTCTGTTCTGTCACCCGGAAATAGCCGATATCGCCCTTGCCCGACACGGCCAGGGCCGCTGGTACATGCAACGCACCCTGCTCGTCGCGCACCAGATTAAGGCCGGAAAAACAATGCATCACACTGTCATCCGCGCGACCCGCCCGGATATCGCCCACCATGCGCGCCACAGCATCAGGGATCGCCAGATGATCGTCATCCAGCTTGACCGCCCATTGATGCCGCGTCGCGGCCAGCGCGAAATTGGAATATGTGACCATGGAGGCGGGCGCATCACCGGGTGTTTTCGCATGACCGTCGCTGCCGGGCGGCGAGACATGCGGCAGGTAATGAAACACCCGCAGCTTGGGGCCAAATTCCTGCGCCAGCCGCGCAAGAATTTCCGGGGTCGCATCCGTGCATTGATTATGCACGGCCACGATCTCATCATAAAACGCGATATGCGTGCGGATCGAGGCTTCCAGAAAATCCGCGCCGTTGCGGATGCGCATGAAGGCCGACACCCCCGGCAACCGCTGCGCAGGCGCAAGCATATGGGGCGCGAACTGAAAGCTTTCGATGGTCTGGGTCATGGTGGTCCCAGTGTTGACAACGCGGCTTCAGTGCTAGCTGCCGCGCATCACCGGGTCAACGGCGGTGTTGTGCGCAGAGGTCAGCGCGCGCTCTTGCTCAGGCAGGCGTCCCGGCATTATAGAGGGGCCAGCGCGCGAGTGAGATGAAAGACGCAGCCATGGGGTTGTCACAAAAATACTGGCCGCGCCAGCGCCAAAACCTTTTTCTGCAGGGACCCGATAAAACCTTGCACCACAGGCGCGGAGATTATCTGCCCAAAGCTCTGTTTGCGATATGTCATG
>SKGU01000233.1 GCA_007117255.1 Natronohydrobacter sp.
GCGGTTGAACAACTCAACAAACGTCTGCAGCGCCCGATCGAGCCATTCAAGATCATGCGCAGACAAGATCAGGTCACGCGCCTGATCTATGATCCGCAGGTGATGGAAGCGGTGCGCGACTACGCCCGCTCAGAGCGCGTGCCCCCCAATGTCGCTTTCGAGAAAGCCCGTTCATACGCGCGCGAAATCGTGCCGGGGTTTTCGACGGCCACCTATTTCGGTTTTGCCATCAAGCTTGCGCAAAAAATCAGCCAAGGGCTGTACAAGGTGCGGATCGGCGGGTCTGATACGCCTGCACTGGCGCAGATCGACCAGCGCGCGGCAGTCGTGTTCGTGATGAATCACCGCTCGAACATGGATTATGTGCTCATCACATGGCTGGCCTCGCAGCATTCTGCGTTGAGCTATGCTGTGGGCGAATGGGCACGGGTCTGGCCGCTGAAGGCGTTGATCCGGGCGATGGGGGCCTATTTCATCCGGCGGCGCTATTCCAACCCGCTTTATCGCGCGATTCTTGCGCGCTATGTGCAGATGTCGATCCAGCAAGGCACGACGCAGGCAATCTTTCCCGAAGGCGGCCTAAGCCTGAACGGCATGGTCGGGCCTGCCAAACGCGGATTGCTGCATTACATCGTGCGCGGCTACAATCCCAATGACAACACCGATGTGGTGTTCGTGCCGGTTGCACTGAATTACGATCGAATACTGGAAGACCGAGTGCTGATTCAGGCTGGCATGCAGGGGATCAGGCGATTTCCGGTGCGTGTGCGAGTGGTCCTTGGCAATTGCATGAAAATTCTGTGGAAGAAATTCCGCAAGAGCTTTTCGCGCTTTGGCTATGCGGCGGTTTGTTATGGTGAACCACTGTCTCTACGCGACTTTCTGACGCAGACCCCGGATGCCAGCACCGAAACGCTGGCCGAGACGCTGATCGAGCGCATCCGAGCAGCCGTTCCGGTTCTGCCTGTGCCCTTTGTCGCCGCCAGCCTTGTACGCTGTGGCGGGCAGGCCAGCCGCACGGAACTGGAGCAGGAATGCAGCCAACTGATGGCAGAATTGCAAGCACGCAAAGCTTGGATTCATCTGGCAGAGTCGAGCGAATCCAACGCGATAGATGAAGGACTTGCCGCACTTTCCCAGCGCCGGCTGATAGATGTTTCGCAAGACCAGATCAGTATTCATGCGGGCGAAGACAGCATTGTCGGTTTTTATGCAGCATCTGTCCTGCAACGGATTGATGCGGCTGAAGGTGTCGCACCCATTAACACCACCCTGCTGACCGATCCTGACACCTGAAACAGCGCCAAGACATATAATTACAAAATTTGCGCTTTAAGGGTTGCATTGTTGCGCGACCAATTCTATCCATGCTGCAAGCGCCACATGATAATTCTGCGGCGCAGCAGCGGTGATTGGGCACGGCCCACAGATTATGGGAATGGAGAAGGACATGGCTCTGGATACGCAGGACACCATTGCGCAATATGACGCGCCTGAGAAAGACCTCTACGAAATCGGGGAAATGCCGCCTTTGGGCCATGTTCCCAAACAGATGTATGCTTGGGCTATCCGTCGTGAACGTCACGGCACACCCGACAAAGCCATGCAGGTCGAAGTTGTCGATGTGCCCGAACTCGATAGCCACGAAGTGCTCGTCCTGGTGATGGCAGCAGGGGTGAACTATAACGGTATCTGGGCAGGTCTGGGCGAACCGATTTCGCCGTTCGATGTGCACAAGGCACCGTTCCACATCGCAGGCTCGGATGCGTCAGGCATCGTCTGGGCCGTGGGTTCTGCTGTAAAGCGCTGGAAAGTCGGCGACGAAGTGGTGATCCATTGCAATCAGGACGACGGCGATGACGAGCATTGCAACGGTGGCGATCCGATGTTCTCGCCAAGCCAGCGGATCTGGGGCTATGAAACCCCCGATGGCAGCTTCGCGCAATTCACCAATGTGCAGGCCCAGCAGCTCATGCCGCGGCCCAAGCATCTGACATGGGAAGAATCGGCCTGCTACACACTGACGCTGGCCACCGCGTATCGCATGCTGTTCGGCCATGAACCCCATGACCTGAAACCTGGCCAGAATGTGCTGGTCTGGGGGGCGTCTGGCGGTTTGGGATCATACGCGATCCAGTTGGCGAATACCGCAGGCGCAAATGCCATTGGTGTCATCTCGGATGAAAGCAAGCGCCAGTTTGTGCTCGATCAGGGTGCCAAGGGCGTGATCAACCGCAAGGATTTCAACTGCTGGGGTCAGTTGCCGAAGGTCAACACGCCTGAATATAACGAATGGCTGAAGGAAGCGCGCAAATTCGGCAAGGCCATCTGGGACATCACCGGCAAGGGCGTGAATGTTGATATGGTGTTTGAACACCCCGGCGAAGCGACATTCCCTGTCTCCACACTTGTGGTGAAAAAAGGTGGCATGGTCGTGATCTGCGCGGGCACCTCTGGGTTCAACTGCACTTTTGATGTGCGCTATATGTGGATGCATCAGAAGCGCCTTCAGGGCAGCCATTTCGCGCATCTCAAGCAGGCATCGGCCGCAAACCAGCTCATGATCGAGCGCCGCCTTGATCCGTGCATGTCCGAAGTCTTCCCATGGGACGAAATTCCGGCGGCGCATGTGAAAATGTATCGCAACGAACACAAGCCGGGCAATATGGCCGTGCTGGTTCAGGCCCCGCGCACGGGTTTGCGTACCTTCGAAGACGCGCTTGAGGCCGGCCCGAAGCGCTGATTCTTTGACATCATCGTGCATCGCCGCGCAGGTTCTCGCCTGCGCGGCTTTTTTCTGCATGGCCAGTAAAACTTTGGAAAGCCCAGTCAGGCTAGTTTGACCCCGTCGGGCAGGAACAATCCTGCACAGATGGAGCCTGATTGGTGTCACATGAATGGATTATCGAGTCGCTTGCCGAGTTGAAGGCGCATGCGTCACGCGAAGGCTTGCCGGCGCTGGCCGAGCAACTGGACATCGCGATCCGTGTTGCGCTGATTGAAACGGCCCAGCCTCCAAACCCCGGCGCTTCCAAGCACAGTGATCCGCGCGATTAGCTTAGCAAAGCGTAATAAAATCATCCGGTGCCACCTAAATGCCCCTGCCCCTTCTGATGCGCTTGCGTTAGGGTGCCGCCATGAGCTTGCCCACTGTTCAATTCTCTGACGATCAGGCCGAAGCCTGGGACAGAATCGCCACCGCGCTGGAACAGGCAGGGGTCGATCTCGTCTCTGGCGCGTGCCAATCTGCACCCGAAGACAAACGCGTCACGCTTGCCGTGATGGGCAAGGCCGGGTCCGGCAAGACCTTGCTTCTGGCCGAACTGACCCGCGCGCTGCTGGAGGCGGGCGTCGAGCTGGTTTCAGGCGATTATGAAGGGCGCAGGCGGCGCGAAAAACGTACATTGGCTGTGCTGGCGCCGACCAACAAGGCGGCCTCGGTGTTGCGCGCGCGCAAGGTGGCCGCAACGACGATCCACCGTATCCTCTACACGCCGGTCTACGATCCCGAATATGAACGCATCGCGGAATGGCTGACAGGTAATCTGCCCCGCCCGACCGTCGAAGGATTGTCAGAAACCGCACTCGACCGCGCGCATGCATTTTATGCGCAGGTCAAATCCATTCCCGGTGCTCTGGCTGCGGCGGGGTTGCGCGGGTCGGATTTCATCACGGGTTGGAAACGGCGCGATGACCCGCTTGATATCGGCTTTGTCGATGAAAGCTCGATGCTGGACGCGCGCCAGCTTGAAGACCTGCAAGAGCTGTTCTCAACCCTGATCCTTTTTGGCGACCCGGCGCAGCTTGCGCCCGTCAACCAATCGGGCGGCATGGTGTTCGACAGCCTGCCCGCGCCGGCACAGTTGAAGCTTGCGCGCATCCACCGACAGGCCGAAGGCAACCCGATTCTTGACCTCGCCCATGCGCTGGCCGATCCCGCGCTGGGGTTTGAAGATTTCGAATCCCGTGTTGCAGACGCCGCGCGCAGGGATGACCGTGTGCATCTTGCGGAACGCGTGGACAGTGACCTGATGGCGCGCTCGCCAGTGCTGGTCTGGCGCAATGCCACCCGTTTGCGGCTGATCACAGCTTTCCGGCGCGCCCATGAGGCCCCTGAAACCGCGCTTTCGCCGGGTGAGCCGCTGATGTGTGACGGGCTTGAGCTGCCGTTGAAACACCGCAAGAAGCGCATCGATCTGGAAGCACGCGGGCTGATCAAGGGCGCGCAGGTCGTCTATCTTGGGCCTGGCCGCAAACCCGGTTTCTCGCGCCTGCATATTTTCGGGGCAGAAGAGCCGCAGATTTCCGTGGCCTCCATCATCAAGATCGAAACCGACCCCGATGAAGAACCCTTCATCCCCTATGCTGCAACTATGGGGGCCGCTTTTGTGCATGGGGCGGCGGTGACGATTCACAAGGCGCAAGGCTCGCAATGGCCGGAAGTTCAGGTCTTCGCGCCTGATCTTTTTGCCGCCGCCCGTGCCGGTCGCAGCGAAGGTGGCGTGCCGCTGTGGAAACGTCTGGCCTATGTTGCCATCACCCGCGCCGAACACCGGCTGCATTGGGTCATCCGCAATCGCCTTGCGCGGCCCCGCACGTCACTGTCAACCGAAGACCTTGAAGCTGCTCCCGCCCCCCTGGCACTGTCATCCGAGGCATGATTCCACTTTCCGATTCACACTTGTCCAAATATCCTGCAGGTGTTGTCATTGTGCGCTAATGGTTCCAGAACAATGACGACGGGCGCTTGCGCCCAAGAGGGCTCTGCCCTCTGACGCCCTCAGGATCAGGAGACCCCCAATGCGCTGTGTTTTCGTTCAGTTCCGCTGCACCCCAGGCAAAACCTATGAGGTCGCAGATGCCATTTATGACCGCGAGATCGTTTCTGAACTTTACTCGACCTCAGGCGAATATGATCTGATTGCCAAGCTCTATATCCCCGAAGGTGAAGATGTCGGTCACTATCTAAGCGAAAAACTGTTTGATATTACGGGCATAAGCCGAACGCTGACCACAATGACCTTTCGTGCGTTCTGACGTTTCAATCAATTGCGCAACAGCCGAAACAACGCCGAGGCACCCCAGCCAAAGAATACCGCAATAAATAATGACAACAGCCCGTACACAAAGGGCTGGTCATAGGCCAGATTTGTCAGCCACCGCTCCAGAACTGCTTTGCGCACATCAATGAAGGTCTCGAACTCGTCGATGACATCGCCATCGCGCAGCAAGAAAATGCGGGCCGAATAGCGTCCTTCCACAATGGTCTTGGGCAAGGTCAGGCGCGTGCTGAACAGCGTTTCGCGCTCCAATGCGATACTGCCTTCGTGACTTTGATAAAGTCCTTCGCTCTCGCGCACCCGGATCAGTGCTTCGGTAAACCCTGCCTGATCTGTTCGGTCGGCGCCATTCCGAGCTTCAAAGATGGCCAGCCGGGTCGATATCCGATGTGTCAGGTCGGAATCTATGGACAGGATGTCAGACAGTGCGCCAGTGCTGGCAACAGCGTAGAAACTGGGGGCCGCACGGACAGTTTGCGAATCCGTATTCACCCAGATCCCGGCCCGACGCGCCTTGCGCCAGACGATCGCCGCCTGCGGCGGCCCTTCTATCGCGATGATCACATTGAGATCAGAGTCTTCCGGCAGCGGAGCTTCGCGCCGCACCGCACCGAAAATCAGGATCTCGGACCCTTCGAAATTCACCGTCAGCGAAACCGCATTCTGGCTCAGACCTGCGATCACCTCTTCGGCGCGCAACGGCAACGCAGCAAGTAGAAAGAAGATGGTCCAAAGCACCCGCATCAGAACCGCCCCGGAACAGTGATGGAATATAGCTCTGCTGGTGGCCACAACAGATCGAAGGCAATCTTTCCACAGACCGCCAACACCATCAGCGCTAGCAGAATGCGCAATTGTTCCGCCTTCAGCTTCAGACCTATCCGTGTCCCTAACTGCGCGCCGACCACGCCACCCACGATCAGGAAAACTGCCAGCATCACATCGACACTTTGGTTCGTGACGGCATGCATCATCGTTGTGAAAGCCGCGACGAATGTAATCTGAAACAGCGATGTGCCAATCACAACCTTGGTCGGCATACCCAGAAGGTAGATCATCGCAGGCACCATGATAAACCCGCCACCAACGCCCATGATCGCCGCCAGAACGCCTACGCCCATCCCCACCAGAAGCGGCGGAAAGACCGAGATATAGAGACCGGACGTGCGGAACTTCATCTTGAAGGGCAGATTATGCAGCCAGTAATGCTGATGCAGCTTTCGGCGCGGCGCATTTGGGTTCTTGGAGCGCATGAGCGCGCGCAGGCTTTCCTGCAACATCAGCCCGCCGATAATGCCAAGGAAGATGACATAAGACAGCTGCACAATCAGATCGATCTGGCCAAGTCGGCTCATCAGGTTGAAAAACCAGATGCCGATCAGCGACCCGACAAGCCCGCCCGCCAGCAACACAACGCCCATGCGCAGATCGACCGTCTTGCGTTTGAGATGCGCCAGCACCCCCGAAATCGACGAGGCCACCACCTGATTGACGCCCGTGGCCACCGCCACGGCAGGGGGCACACCGATGAAGAACAAAAGCGGCGTGATCAGAAACCCGCCACCAACACCGAACATGCCCGACAGCATGCCAACCCCGCCACCGACACCCAGAAGCGTGAAGGCGTTGACCGATGTTTCGGCAATCGGCAGATAGACCTGCATACCGTGTCCCTGGCCGCTCAGGGCCGGTTAGTGTTCCTTGACATAGGCAGCGCCACCCGCACGGGGCGGAATCGCTTTTCCGACGAACCCTGCCAGAATGACGACGGTGAGGATATAGGGCA
>SKGU01000186.1 GCA_007117255.1 Natronohydrobacter sp.
GGGGCGTATCCGAATCCTGCGTCATTTCAGCTATTCTCCAAAGATTTCCTCCCGGCCAGCTTAGCCCTGAAAAACCTTGCTCCCCGCATCAAGAAACATCAGAAATACATCAATGACACATCCGTTCCCGATCAAGGAAATTGCACGACAGGCGGGGCTTGGGACTGCGACTGTAGATCGTGCGCTGAACAACCGCGCGAATGTCAGCCCGCAGGCACGCAAACGTGTCGCGGCTGCCCTGCGTGAGTTGAAGGCGCAGGAAGCACAGCTTGCAGCACAGGGCAGGCGGCTTTTTCTGGATGTCGTGGCAGAGGCACCAAGACGCTTTTCGCGCGAAATCCGTGTTGCAGCAGAAGCCGCCTTGCGCACTGTTCCGACAGAAGCGATCCGGGTTCGCTTTCAGTTTCAGGAAGTTATGTCCGAGGACGACATTGTCTCAGCATTGACCCTGATTGCCAAGCGCGGCAGTCATGGGATTTGCCTGAAGGCGCGGGACACTCCAGCGGTGCGGGACATGATAAATCGGCTTACGGCGGCAGGTATTCCTGTCTTTACACTTGTAACCGACGTATCGGCGAGCGCACGCAAGGCGTATTTCGGGCTCGATAATGCACAGGCTGGGCGCACAGCAGCCTATCTGCTGGCACAAAGCTTGCCGGAAGGTCGGGCCACCGTTCTCACATCGCGCAGCCAAGCCTGTTTTCGGGGCGAAACGGACCGCTTCACATCATTTCGAAACTTGATATTGACCCTGAAGCCGAATGTTCGACTGCTCGAAGCAACTGGCGGCGCAGGCATTGCGGCGGCGACCGGCCGATGCCTAGATGCGATACTCTCGGACGGGATGAAAATCGACGCGGTCTATTCCATGGGCGGTGGTAACGTCGCAATCCTGCGCAAACTGGCAGAATATGGGCAACGACCTACTTCCTTTGTGGCACATGACCTTGATCGTGAGAACAACTTGCTGCTGTCCAAAGGAGCGATAAGCTATGTTCTGCATCACGATCTGGAAAAAGATATGCGCACATTATTCAGCATGGTGCTTGGCGGTACTGACCCCCGCTCCCCTGTTGGTGACATGGCGTCTAGTGACGTGCATATTGTTTCGCCATACAATCTGCCACGTTTCTTTGCTTCCTAGCTCTCGGCAGGCAAGCGTGGTTTGTGGCTGTGACGGCCCGAGCCGACAGTCATTCCTCAAAGTCACACTGTAAAACAAACCCGCTGTATCTATCGCTGACACCGGCACTTTCACGCACCGTGATGATCCGCATTTCCGGCTGGGCGCGCTTTCACCTCAAGCCACAGTGCAACAACTGCAAAAGCGCCGACCAGTCCCCAAAGATGCCACAGGCGGTGTCCAATTTCGGGTAAAGTAGCGCCCATCTGGCTGACGCGCACAAGACCATCAATCGCAGCCGTCGACGGAATGATCTGCGCAATCCAGTTCAGGTGCGCTGGAATGGCCTCGACTGGCCAGGCAAAGCCCGACAGGAAGAAGAAAGGCAGCCCAACCGCCAGCAGGACGACCTGCACCACCTCACCGCGCCGGAACAAGGCTGCGACGCATTGCGCCAGCAATCCGGTCGCAAGTACAAAGGGTAGGCCCAGCATTAGCACTGCACCGGGACTGCCCAGGTTTGGCAAGCCATAAAGCGCAGGCAGGATGATCAGATATAGCGGCAAAAGTGCAGCATAGAGCATCACCCACGCCCCCATACGCCCCAAAATCCGCCAAACCGGGTGGCCCAACCCCGACCCGCGCCGTGTCGCGACAAGGGCCAGCCCCATCAGCATGGTCTGCTGCAAGATTAACACGAAAGCCGCCGGCAGCACATAGGTCGCATAGCCCGCCGCCGGATTAAACAGCGGCACTTCGATCTGTGCTACGGGGCTGACCTTCGCAAGTGACACATCGGGGGCAGTGCCCTGCGCGATCAGGCGGCCCATCTCGACCTCGGCCCCCATCTGGCGCAGTGGAATGGCCGCGCCTTGCATGACACGCTGATACATCAGGAAGTAGCTGGCATCGGCATACAGCGCGACAGGGCTTTGAGCACCGCGCAACAGCGCGCGCTCAAAACCTTCGGGAATGACAAGCACGCCATAAGCGCGGCGCTCTTGCACAAGGCGTGTGGCGGTGATCATGTCAGGCGCATCATGGCGTAGCGTAACCGCCTCGGACGCAGTGACGCGCCGCGCGAGTTCCGCAGAACTAGTCGTGCGGTCCAGATCGACCAGCACGACCGGGACATCGCGCAACAGTTCCGCGCGGTAGGGAAAAGGGTAGATCAGCGCATAGATCACCAATGCGGCCAATATGATCAGCCGAACCTGACGATCCGCAAAGATGCCGCGCAACTCGGTGCGCAGGGCGGTCAGGATCTCGCTCATGCCTTGGCCTCAATCTCGCGGCGCAGGCGCAAAAGCCGCAGCATCACCAAGGCACCTAGCCCGGCTGCTATGCAGCCCAGCCAAACCACCGACCAGACCGAAATATCAAGCGGTGTCTCGCGCAGCGACTGGTCGATACGCAATTGCACATACCATGTGCCAGGGATCACTGCGCCCCAGGCCTGGGCGAGTTGCGACATGGCCTCGCGCGGGAACCCTAGCCCCATGAAACCGAAAGCAGGGGCTGTGATCACGGCGATTATGCTGGCAGCGCGGCCCATATCGCGGGTCAGCACGAAGGCCGCCGCGCCGATCAGTTGCGTGCTCAGTACAAACAAGACTGCACCTGTTGCCATCAGAAGCAGTGACCCACGCAAGGGCACGCCCAGCCAGCCATAAAGCGCCATATCCGACAGCCCGAGGATCAACAGAAAAATGACAGTATAGGGCAAAATCTTGCCCAGCATCGCAGGCAAAACCCCGTCAGCCATGCGTGCCAGTACCTGCGGATGCCGCCCAGGTCCGAAGTCCAGCGAAATGGCGTAGGCCGTCGCTGCCGCTGCGATGATCTGCAACACTGTAGGCACCAGCGCCGCGAGCAAGAAATGAACATAGTCAAAAGCCGGGTTGAAAAGTGCATGAGCCTGCAACGGAATAGGCTGGATGCTGACCATCGCCTGCACTGACGCTTCACCCTGACCCTGCCGGATAGACAGGCGCAGACCGGCGACGGCCGTATCGATCGCACCGCGCGCGCCCCGTGCGACCATGGACCCGGCGCTCATATGCTGGTTGTCGTAGAAGATGACGATTTCCGGGCGCGCACCCCGGAGGATATCACGCTCAAGCCCTTGCGGCAGATAGACAGCGCCGCGGACATGACCCGTCACGATCTGCGCGCGGGCATCACTCAAGCTCAGGGCCTGTTCGCGCACGGTGATTTCCGGCGCTGCATCCAGCATCCGCGTGATGCTGCGCGACAGATCCGACCGATCCAGGTCGACTACTGTGACAGCCATGCCTGTCGGGATCCCGGCACGGAAAATACCTGTCAGCGTCAGAAGCATCACCACAGGCAGCACGACAACCAGCCCCAGCAGGGCCGGGCGGCGCAGGATCATCCGGAATTCGCGCAGCATGACCGCCAGCATAAGCTACCCACCCAGCGAAATCAGCGCCGACATGCCGGGCCGCAACCCCTCAACTGGCGCAAGTGGGCGGGCGCGCAGCTCGAAACTGCGCAGATCGAAATCACCCGTGGCCCGCGTTGCGCGCCAGCTCGCAAATTGCCCTTGGACATTGATCAGCGATATCTCAGCTTCGATATCAAGCTGCAATGCAGGCACATGGACCGAGAGCACATCGCCCACCTGCAACCCGGTCAGCAGATCCTCGCGAAGGTTGAACGTGAACCAGGCCTGTTCGAGATCCACAATCGTAAAGAGCGGCGCACCGGGGCCGACATTTTCACCCATCTCGATCAAACGTGCGGAAATCTCGCCACCAAGCGGCGCGTAGATCGTCAACTCATCCAGATCGGCCTGACGCTGCGCTAGCGCAGCTTCGGCCTGCGCGACTTGCGCGGCGGCCACGGCGCGTTCTTCAGGCGAGGCGCCGGCGCGGGCCAGATCAAGCTGCGCCTGGGCTGCTTCGACACGGCGCGCTGCCGTTTCGACATTACGCATTGTCTGGTCAATCGCAGCTTGCGGGCGCAAGCCTTGCTGGGCGAGCTCTGTGTCACGTGTGACCTGTTCCTCGGCCAGTCGCAGATCAGCCTGTGCTGCAGCCAGTTCCGCCTCGCGCGCGCGGATCACCTCGGGCCGCGTCGCCCCCGCTGCCGCTTCCGATGCGCGTGCGACCTCCAACCCAGAGTCTGCCGCCGCATGAGAGGTGACGAGCTGTGGGTTGGACAGTTCCGCCAGAACCTGCCCGGCTTCGACCTGCCCACCCAACTCAGCCATGATCTCAGCAACACGACCAGACGTTCGCGCGGATACATCGACCCGCGGAGCTGCGACCTCTCCCTGAACCAACAGGGCGGCAGGACGTGTGATCCACCAGACGGATATGGCAACCGATATTGCAAGAAGGGCAATAACCACAAAAGGAAGTGCAGCCGTGCGGGATGAAATCTGTTGGGAAGACATGAAATCAGCTTTCTGTGGCGAGAATCCAGTGCGTTCAACTTAAAGGAAGCCTGTGTGAACCACAATTCGCGCAATGCCGTGTCGCCGCAACGTAAGGCGTGCTGCAAACGCATGGGAAGCTGTTGCGATAGCACTGTCGCCCACCCTGAAGCAAATCAGTATCGGCTGCGGCGTGTCGCCTTACCCTCAGTCAGCATAACGTCAGCATTTCCGATTGCTGCTTCGGTGAAGTTGGTCTGTTGACTTCACCAGTCACAAACGTTATTCGGCCAATGCTGCACATCGTGTGGCCATTTTCATGTATCAACCAGAGAGACCCATGGACAGTTGCTCTAGTAGCGGTCTGGCCTCTGTGTTTTGCGAAATGCTGCGCAGCCGCCAGACCTCCCGGACATCATCAGACCACCCGGCCTGTCTGCGGCTTCGGGGCGCGCGTATGTAACGCGGCCCTCGTGCTTCCAGACCGGCGCGGCTGGACGGAGGCACGACAATGACTTTTCACTTCCCACATATGGCTCCACCCGGCGCTGACCCGCTCCGCAATCTTTGTGCAGTCTGGCTGCGCGAGGCGCGGACCGGAAGGCTCACGCGGCATTGGCTGGCCAAGACGCCCGCATCCGACGCATTGGACACCCCCCTTTGCGCACTTCTGGAACAGCAGGCCGAGCTGCGCGCGGGCTGAGGCCCGACCGCACGACCCCTGCAAGCGACAGGAGGGCGTCTCATGCGTCTCATTATCGCCGGCGGGCGGCATCTCGATGATGTCGCCCTGATCCGCGCTGCTTTGGCACGCGCGCATGCCATCAGGCCGATCACCGTGCTGATCCATGGCGGAAGTGGTGCGCTTGGCATCACGGCCGAGGACTGGGCGCGCGAAATGCGGCTCCATGTGGTGCGTTACCCTGCGAATTGGCGGGAACTCGGCAAGCGCGCTGAAGCCATGCGCAATGCTTTCATGCTGGAGGATTCGCGCCCTGACATGGTGCTGGCACTGCCCGGCGGCAATGACACGGCCGATCTGGTTGCGAGTGCCAAGCGCCTGAGTCTGCCCGTCATCGACGCAGAAGGCAAACCCATCACGACCGATGCCAAGGTAGGGCCGCGCGGCAGCGCGACCCTGCACCCTCTCTCCCCGAAAACACCCTGAGACAGAGGATAAGGCCATGAACATGCAAACAATCGACCCGCGTTTCGCCCGCCCGGCAGATATTTTCGGGCATCTGGAACTGCTGATGACCCAACTCGACGCCCCGCCCACGGAGCGCACGGCCAAGCTGAAGGCCGCCTCGACCGCCAAGAAGGCGCGCAAGCTGGTGGAAGAAGCCACCGAAGTCGCGCTGGACGCCGTGGCCGACAACCCTGAAGGGCTGATCGCCGAAAGCGTTGATCTGCTCTATCATCTGGCGATTCTCTGGCATGACCGCGGCATCGCACCGGCGCAAGTGCGCGCTGAAATGGCGCGGCGCATGGCCGTGCTGGGGATTGCCGAAAAGCTGCCGAAAAAAGGCCCGGCAAAGAAGCTGCTCAAGCACAAGGCACCCTCCGGCACGCCCTGCGCGCTCTATCGCAAGGGCGACCGGATCGGGCCGGTGAGCTTGTCAACGGCCTTTGGCTGAACGCACAGGAAAGGGGCAGGCCATGGTCGCACTCATGTCGCAGGAGGCATTGCGCGCGCATCTGGCGCAGGGGGATTTGCTGACCCTGCGCGAGGCGCTGGCGGAATTGCATCCGGCGGATCTGGCCAATGAGGTCGGTGGCCTGCCGCCATCGGAGGCCGCGAAACTGATGCGTGCGCTCACGCCCGCACAGCAAAGCAAGGTCTTCGGCTATTTCGGCCCGCGCTTCCAGATCGCGATCGCGCGCCATATCGCGCGGCCCGATTTCGCGCGGATCGTGACCGATATGAGCCATGACGAGCGCGCCGATCTTTGGAAAGCCCTGTCAGCGGACCAGCGCGCGACGCTGCTGCCCGCTCTGGCGCAGGCCGAGCGCGAGGATATCCGCCGCCTTGCCGCCTATCCCGAAGGGACCGCAGGCGCGGCGATGACGTCGGATTATGCGACGCTTGCGCCCGATATGACTGCCGCAGAAGCGATTTCCCATCTGCGCCGGGAAGCCCCTGACACAGAAACGATCTACACGGCCTATGTTGTCGATGCCGAGCGCAAGTTGCATGGCGTGGTCACGCTGCGCGATCTGATCCTTGCGGATGAGCGCCGGTCAGTGTCCGATCTGATGATGGTCAACGCGCCCTCTGGCCGGGTGGACGAGCCGTTGCGCGATATTGCCGAGCGCA
>SKGU01000135.1 GCA_007117255.1 Natronohydrobacter sp.
ACTTGCCCGAACCTGTCGGACAGCCCGACGCAGCGACGCTTCAGGCCTTCTACGACGAGAATCTGGAACGCTACACCCTGCCGGAAGGCAAGCGCATCCGGTATGCGTGGATCACGCCTGAAATGATGATCGACGAAATCGAAGTGGACGAGGCGATCCTGCGGCAAGCCTATGAGGCGCGTCTGGGCGAGTTTTCACAACCCGAACGCCGTCTGGTGGAACGGTTGGTGTTTTCAGATGCTGCTGCGGCTGACGCGGCGCGCGCACGTCTGGACGCGGGCGAAATCACCTTCGAGGGTCTGGCAGCAGAGCGCGGACTTGATCTGGAAGACACCGACATGGGCGATGTCAGCCGCGCCCAGCTTGGCACCGCAGCCGATCCGGTTTTTGCCCTGACGGAACCCGGCATTGCCGGCCCGGTGGAAACCTCTCTTGGCCCGGCGCTGTTTCGTATGAACGCCATACTGGCCGCACAGGAAGTCAGCTTTGAAGAGGCGCGCGAGCAATTGCGCGACGAACAACTGTCAGATCTGGCACGGCGGGCGCTTGGCGATGATCTGGACCTCTACGAAGATCTGATTGCGGGCGGCGCTTCGGTCAGCGACATTGCGCAGGAAACCCGGATGGAAGCGGGCGAAATCGATTGGCGCCCCGGTACCACATCCGGCATCGCAGCTTATGAATCCTTCCGTGACGCCGCACAGGCCCTGCAAGAAGGCGACTTCCCGGAAATACAGCAGATGCAGGATGGCGGGCTGTTCGTGCTCGAACTGGTCGAGACCCTGCCCGAAGCACCGCGCCCGCTGGAAGAGGTCCGCACAGAGGTCATCGCTGCTTGGCAGAATGCCCGCATTCTTGAGGGGCTGCGCGTTCTTGCGGATGACATTGCCGCCGGCCGTGAGATCGAAACGGCGACCATGCCCGTGCGCTTTGATGGTGTGCGCCGCACCGACACGCTCCCCGATCTGCCGCGAGATGTGGTCGCCGCGACCTTCGAGATGTCACCGGGTGAATTCCGCGTGGTCGAGACGGCAAACCGGGTGCATGTGCTGGAACTGCACGCCACTCAAAGCCCCGATCTGATGATGGATGAGGTCAGCCAACTGCGCGAAGCGCTGGACAGTCAGGTCCAGCAGAGCATCGCGCAAGACCTGTTCGGGTATTTCTCGGCCAGCCTGCGCGACACCACACCGATTCAGTTGAATCAGCAAGTGATCGACGCTGTACAGGCCGGGTTCTGATCAGACATGGCACAATTGACGCCTGATTTCTCTGTGTTTGAGGCAGCGTGGACGCGCGGCGAAAGCCAGCTTGTCTATGCGCGGCTTGCGGCTGATCTGGACACACCTGTGTCACTGTATCTGAAACTGGCGGGGGCGAGCCGTGACAGCTTCATCCTCGAATCCGTTACGGGCGGAGAAGTACGCGGGCGTTATTCGATCATCGGCCTGAAACCCGACCTGATCTGGGAATGCCGGGGCGATCAGAGCAGGGTCAACCGCTCGGCACGGTTTGATCCGGACGACTGGCAAACGCTGGATGGCCCGCCGCTGGACACATTGCGCGCGATCCTGCACGAAAGCCGCATCGATATGCCCGATGACTTGCCCGCTGCTGCGGCCGGGCTGTTTGGCTATCTGGGTTATGACATGATCCGCCAGGTCGAACATCTGCCCGATGTGAACCCCGACCCGATTGGCGTGCCCGATGCCGTGATGCTGCGCCCCTCGGTCGTGGCCGTCCTGGACGGCGTGAAGGGCGAAGTGATTGTGGTCTCTCCCGCCTGGGCCGGGTCTGGACTGAGCGCGCGCGCGGCCTATGCGCAGGCAGCAGAGCGTGTGATGGATGCCGTGCGCGATCTGGAACGCGCCCTGCCACAAGCGCCGCGCGAGCTGCGCAGCAATGTCGCCCCCATCGGCGCGCCGAAATCGAATTTCGCAAAACCCGACTATCTTGCAGCGGTGGAAAAGGCCAAGGACTACATTCGCGCAGGCGACATTTTTCAGGTGGTGCCATCACAGCGCTGGTCGCAACGCTTTGCCCTTCCGCCCTTCGCGCTCTATCGCTCGCTCCGGCGGACCAATCCTTCGCCCTTCATGTTCTATTTCGACTTCGCAGCAACCGGCGGACCATTCCAGATCATCGGGGCCAGCCCTGAAATTCTGGTGCGCTTGCGCGACGGCGAAGTCACCATCCGGCCCATAGCAGGAACGCGCCCGCGCGGGGCCACACCTGCGGAAGATCGCGCCCATGAAGCTGATCTTCTCGCCGATGAAAAGGAGCTGGCCGAGCATCTGATGCTTCTGGATCTAGGGCGCAATGATGTGGGGCGTGTGGCGAAGATCGGCACAGTGCGACCCACGGAAGAATTCATCATCGAGCGCTATTCCCACGTCATGCATATCGTGTCGAATGTGGTGGGCGAACTGGCGGATGGGCAAGATGCGCTGTCAGCGCTTCTGGCGGGCCTGCCTGCAGGCACAGTATCCGGCGCGCCGAAGGTCCGCGCCATGGAGATCATCGACGAGCTGGAACCGGAAAAGCGCGGCGTCTATGGTGGCGGCGCGGGCTATTTCGCGGCCAATGGCGAAATGGATATGTGCATCTGCTTGCGCACGGCGGTTTTGCGCGACGAAACCCTCTATATTCAGGCCGGTGGCGGTGTCGTCTATGACAGCGACCCGGAGGCGGAATATCAGGAGACCGTCAACAAATCCCGCGCTCTCCGACGTGCCGCTGAAGATGCAGGGCGGTTTGCAGGCGGCAACAGTTAGGCTGCCGCCGGTTCTGGCGCAGCCTTGCGCGGCTGCAGGATCTTGCCGGCCAGAATGACAGCCAGCGCAAAGCACCCAAGCCCACCGGGAAGGTCAATCAGATGATGGCCACCATGGATCAACGTGGCCGGAATCATCGGCAGGTTGAACAGGAGCGCAGGCCAGAACAGCCATGTCCCCCGCGCGAACCACACGACCAGCAGCGACATGACAATATGATAGGATGGGAAGGCAACAGTGCCCAGCACCAGATGCCGCTCGACTGTTCCCAGCCCCTGCTCGGCAAAGCGCATAAGCACCGCACCATAATCTGGCGTCACCACCAGCCCGGCGGCTGCCACAACCTCAGGGGGCAGCGTCAGATAAGCGGACGGACCGAAAGAAGGCCAGAGAAACCAGAAGGCAATTGTCATCAGTGACGACAGCATCATCGTCAGCAGGAAATGATGCAGCGTGGCAGCCCGGCGCGTCACACCCAGATAGATGATCAATGCGAAAATCTGCGGGAAAGAGGACAGATAGATTTTCGACAGAATCCGCGACATCTCTGGATAACCAGCCGCCCATACGACGATCTTGTCCCATTCATAGCCCAGTGCATGGTCTATGGCGAAAAGGGCCTCGTCGATCAGGGGGCGCTGCAGCGGAAAAGCTGACATATTCGCAATCGACAGCACCGAGGCGAAAATGGGGACCAGCCCGAAGACGATAAACAGGACCGCATAATGATCGGCCAGCCCGCGATAGCGGATCAACAGACCAAAGGCGACGAAGGCGGCAAAGAAACGGATATTCGGCACGAAACTCTGCCAGTTGATATCAATATTACCAATGATTTGCGCGATGACAGTCCAGAGCACCACGGACATAATGATGCCCAGCGCCAGCCATTCGCCTCTATGCAGATACAACATGCTCACTGCTCCGAAAAAACGCTTCGGAAGAGCGATACACGTCAGTTGTGACCAGATTCGGGCAAGACCTTGATCAAAATCCAGTCAGGCTGGTCACGAGCGCGAGGGGCCGCGCTCAAAATGTTACGCGTGCTCAGCTGTAACCGAAAACCCTCAAGGCGCTGCGAACAAGCCAAGAAGGGCGCAGATTTGGTGCCTAAAGGCTATGCGCGGGCAAGATCAACCTGCCCGCGCGTCACAGTTATTCCGCAGCCTCCGCATAGCTTTCCACTGGCGGGCAGGTGCAGACCAGGTTGCGATCACCATACACATTGTCCACCCGTCCCACTGGCGGCCAGTATTTGTCGCCCCGGAAACTCGCGGGCGGGAAGCATCCCGCCTCGCGCGTGTATTTCCGGTTCCAATCGGCCACAAGATCCTCGACCGTATGCGGGGCATGACGCAGGGGACTGTCTTCCGCCTCGATCTCGCCCTGCTCTACCGCGCGGATTTCTTCGCGGATCGCCAGAAGTGCCGTGATAAAGCGGTCGATCTCGGCCTTCGATTCTGACTCCGTGGGCTCAACCATCAGCGTGCCCGACACTGGCCAACTCATCGTAGGTGCGTGGAAACCATTGTCGATCAAACGCTTGGCAATGTCATCCACAGTCACGCCCGCTTCTGCAAAGGGGCGCGTGTCAAGGATACATTCATGCGCGATGCGACCCTTGTTGCCCATGAACAAGATGTCATAAGCCCCGCGCAAGCGTGCCGCGATGTAATTGGCGTTCAGGATGGCGACCCGCGTTGCCTGAGTCAGCCCCGGCCCGCCCATCATCAGGCAATAAGCCCATGATATCAGCAGGATCGAGGCTGAACCATAGGGCGCACCAGACACAGGGCCCTCGTCTCCACCGATTTCGGGATGGCCAGGCAGAAAGGGCGCCAGATGCGCCTTGACGCCAATCGGTCCCATGCCGGGGCCGCCGCCGCCATGCGGAATGGCGAAAGTCTTGTGCAGGTTCAGGTGGCTCACATCGCCGCCAATCTCGCCCGGTTTCACCAGCCCAACCATCGCGTTCAGATTCGCCCCATCAATATAGACCTGCCCGCCATGATCATGGGTAATCTTGCAAACGTCGCGCACAGTTTCTTCAAACACACCATGCGTGGATGGATAGGTGATCATGCAGGCCGCCAGCCGATCGCCCGCCTTCGCAGCTTTTTCGCGGAAATCATCAAGATCAACATCGCCATTGGCCGAGGATTTCACCACCACGACTTGCATCCCGCACATCTGCGCAGAAGCCGGGTTGGTGCCATGCGCGGAAACCGGGATCAGGCAGATATCGCGGTGCCCCTGCCCGCGCGCGCGGTGATAGGCCTGAATCGTCAGCAACCCCGCATATTCCCCCTGCGCGCCAGAATTGGGCTGCATCGACATGGCGTCATAGCCTGTGATCTCGCAGAGTTTCGCCTTCAGATCATGGATCGCTTCACCGTAACCCTGTGCCTGATCGGGCGGGCAAAATGGATGCAGCGAAGCGAAAACCGGCCAGCTCAATGGCATCATCTCGGCGGCCGCGTTCAGCTTCATGGTGCAAGACCCCAGCGGGATCATGGCGCGATCAAGGGCCAGATCGCGGTCCGAGAGCTTGCGCATGTAGCGCATCATCTCGGTCTCAGCCCGGTTCATGTGAAAGATCGGATGGGTCAGGTAACTGGACTGGCGCAGAAATTCGTCGGAAAAGCCAAGTTCCGCACGATGCGGCGGCACACCTTCGATTCCAAAGGCACGCAACACCCGCAAAAGCACCTGCTCATCCGTTGTCTCATCCAGAGCTATGCCGACATGGGCCGTGCCAATCTTGCGCAGGTTCAGTCCTTCGGCGCGGGCGGCGGCCAGAATGCCCGCCTGACCCACACCGACTTCAACCGTAATCGTGTCGAAGAATTCCTTCACCACCACATGCGCGCCTGCCGCGCGCAATGCGTGATAGAGCCGCTGGGTCAGGAAATGCACACGCTCGGCAATGGCGCGCAAGCCCTTGGGGCCGTGAAACACGGCATACATCGACGCCATAACCGCCAATAGTGCCTGCGCGGTGCAGACATTGGACGTGGCTTTCTCGCGCCGGATATGCTGTTCACGTGTTTGCAGGCTCAGCCGATACGCCTTGTTACCACGCGAATCGACACTGACGCCGACCAGACGCCCCGGCAGCGACCGCTTGTAGGCATCCGCGCAGGAGATAAACGCCGCATGCGGTCCGCCATACCCCATCGGCACACCAAAGCGCTGCGCAGAGCCGACAGCGATATCCGCCCCCATCGCCCCCGGTTCTTTCAGAAGCGTCAGTGCCAGCAGGTCGGTGGCCATGATCGCGATGGCCTTTGCCTCATGCAAGGCCGCGATCTGCGGCGAGAAGTCGTGCAGATCACCATATGTGCCGGGATATTGAAAGATCGCTCCAAAGACGAGAGTTGCGTCCAGCGTCGCGGGATCACCCACGATCACCTCTATGCCCAAGGGCGCGGCGCGGGTCTGCATCACGGCGATATTCTGCGGATGGCAGTTTTCATCCACGAAGAAAGCTGTCGCCTTGGACTTCGCCACGCGCTGCGCCATCACCATCGCTTCCGCGCAGGCCGTCGACTCGTCCAGAAGCGAAGCATTGGCGACCGGCAGGCCGGTCAGGTCCGCCACCATCGTCTGGAAATTCAGTAGCGCTTCCAGCCGCCCTTGGGCGATTTCGGGCTGATAGGGGGTGTAGGCCGTATACCAAGCCGGGTTTTCGAAAATGTTGCGCTGTATCGCAGGGGGCGTGACCGTGCCATAGTACCCCTGCCCGATCAGCGAGGTCATGACCTTGTTCTTCGCCCCCACTGCCCGCAGCTTGGCCAGCAACTCGCCCTCTGACAAAGGGGCCCATGTCAGTGGCTCGGCCTGCCGCAAATCTGCGGGTATGGTCTGCTCGATCAGTTGATCGAGACTGTCACAACCAAGGACCGCCAGCATCTCGGCCTTTTCTTCAGGCGTCGGCCCGATATGGCGGCGGTTGGCGAAGTCATAGGGTTTGTAATCGGTGGGCGTGAACGTCATCCAGCGTGACCTCTGGTCTTGGGGAAAACGGGGTGTCAGGGGCCGGGCGCCTGACG
>SKGU01000192.1 GCA_007117255.1 Natronohydrobacter sp.
CTGATTGGGGATAGCCTGCCGCGCCTGCGGGGGCAGGGCGTGCGGGGCTGGCCGACACATAGGTCGAGCATTCCGACATGCCCAAGGCTTCATAAATCTCGCGCCCTGTCGCCGCGCGCCATGCGTCGCGTGTCACATCGGGCAGTTTCTCGCCAGCGGACAGGCCGTGGCGCAGGCGTGGCAGCTCCAGCGCGGCGCTGTCTTTCAGGATCTGGCGGTAGACGCCGGGCACAGCGGCGACGATCGTGGCGTCAAAGCGTTTCAGCATCAGCCGCAGCGGTGCGCCCTGTTCGGGGATCAGGGCCGTTGCGCCGATGGCCCAGGGGTCCATCAATCCGGTGCCGAGCGTATAGGTCCAGTTGAAGGCTCCTGCATGCAGCATACGGTCGTCGGCGGTCAGCCCGTACCAGCCATCCCACATCATCCGCCGCGCCCAGATCGCACGATGGGCATGCACCACCGCGCGTGGGCTGCCCCCGCTGCCAGAGGTGTAGATGATATATCCGGCGCGTTCGGGATCGCCCATATGCCAGTCGCATGGGGGCAGATCCTGCATGGCGCGCAGGGCGGATTGTTCCAGCACGGGGGCGGGGTGGTCGGGGCGCGCGACATCGCCTGCGGCCAGCACCAGCGCGGGGTTCAACGCGCGCGCCATGCGGGTGATCTCTGGCCCGGTCAGCTGGGTCGAGGTTGGCACCGGCACCAGCCCCACGGCAATCGCGCCAAGGTAAGCCACGGGAAAATCAACCGTATTGCCAAGACGCATCAGCACGCGGTCGCCAGGTTGCAGCCCTGCGCGCAACAGACCTGTGCCTGTGCCGCGCACGGCTGCGATCAGCCGCGCATAGGACCAGCGCTCGGCCCCGCTGGCGCGCAGGATCTGCAGCGCGATCTTGTTGGGCGTGGTCTCGCCTGCTGTCAGCACATAGCGCGCCATGTTGAAGGGCGCGGGGCAGGGCGGAAAGCCAGTTGGTTCGGTTACAGCTTGCATGGGCATTGTGCTAAGCCCGCCGCCCGTCAGTTGCAAGGCCCCTCCCGCCGCGCAGTATGCGCGCAAGGGCGGTCAGAGACGTTCAGTCATGCGTATGGGTCAGTTCAGGTACGTCATCCTGCCCGGCAGAGCCGCGCCCCGACAGCGAGGGGTTCTCCATGAAGAAGCGGTGGCAGTTGAACAGCTTGCGCCCGTCGGCATCGGTTGGCAGCGAGCGCAGCGCCGGGCCTTCGGGCTGGATGATCCAGCTCTGGGCCTCATCGGCCAGATTGGCGGCCATGATCTGACCGACGATCTGCGCCTTGACGGTGGGGTTCATGATCTCGACCAGCGTTTCGACCCGCCGCACCAGATTGCGCCCCATCCAGTCTGCCGAGGACATGAAAACGCGCGCCTGATCATTGGGCAATTCGGCCCCGTTGCCAAAACAGACGATGCGCGAGTGCTCCAGAAACCGGCCCACCACGGATTTGATGCGAATATTCTCGGACAGCCCCTTGATACCGGGGCGAATGCCGCAGATGCCGCGCACGACAAGGCTGATTTTCACCCCTGCCTGAGAGGCCGCATAAAGTGCATCGATCACATCGGCGTCAATGATCGAATTCATCTTGGCCCAGATTTCTGCGGGGCGGCCATGCCGGGCATTTTCTGCCTCGGCGGCGATCATCTGGATCAGATTGGGCTTGAGGGACAGGGGCGAGATGGCAAGGTTTTCCAGACGCGCCGGTTCAGCATAGCCTGACAGGTAGTTGAATACCCGCGTTGCATCGCGCCCCAGCGCCGGGTCGCAGGTGAACAGCGACAGGTCAGTATAGATGCGCGCCGTGATGGGGTGGTAATTGCCCGTTCCCCAATGCGTATAAGTCACCAGCCGGTCGCCTTCGCGCCGCACCACAGTGCTGATCTTGGCATGGGTCTTGTAGTTCACAAAGCCGTAGACGACATGCGCGCCCGCGCGTTCCAGACGGCGCGACTGGCGGATATTGGCGGCCTCGTCGAAGCGGGCCTTCAGTTCCACCAGCGCGGTGACGGATTTGCCCGCTTCTGCTGCTTCGCACAGTGCGGCGACGATCGGGCTGTCACGCGATGTGCGATACAGTGTCTGGCGGATGGCCAGCACATCAGGATCGCGCGCGGCCTGTTCCAGAAACCGCACCACCATATCGAAGGTTTCATAGGGGTGATGCAGCAGCATGTCTTTCTGGCGGATCGCTGCGAACATATCGCCACTGTGATCCTGAACGCGTTCGGGCACGCGCGGGGTGAAGCTGGGCCAGAGCAGATCGGCGCGTTCATCCAGCACAAGTTCCTTGAGGGTGGAAATGCCCATGATCCCCACAACCTCGATCACATCGGCTTCAGGAACGCCGAGTTCTTCCATCACCACATCGCGCAGGTCCGGGGGCGCACCATTTGAAATCTTCATGCGCACCACCTCGCCCCGGCGGCGGCGTTTCAGCGCGACTTCGAATTCGCGTACAAGGTCTTCAGCCTCTTCTTCGACTTCCAGATCGCTGTCGCGCAGCACCGAGAAGGTGCATGCGCCCAGAAGCGTGTAGCCGGGAAACAGGCTGTCGAGTTCGGCGAGGATCAGTTCTTCCATCGGCAGCAGACGGATCGGGGTGTCGCTGACGCGCACAAAACGCTCGATCTGGCTGGGGATGGGCACAAGCGCATCCAGCTTGCGGCCACGTTTGTCGCGCAATTCAAGCGCAAGTGAGAAACCGGCATTCGGGATGAAGGGGAAAGGATGTGCCGGATCTATGGCAAGCGGAGACAGCACCGGAAATACATGGGTCAGGAAATAATCACTCATCGCTACGCGATCATCTGCAGTCAGATCGTGCTGCGTCAGGATCAGGATTCCGGCTTCCGCGAGTTCCGGGCGCAGGACCGACCACACATGCTGCTGGTGATCCATCAGGCGGCGCGCATCTTCGTTGATCAGCAAAAGCTGCTCGGCGGGGCTGCGGCCATCATCTGACGGCGTGGTGTTGCCTGCCCGTGCCAGTTCACGCAGCCCGGCGACGCGCACAGTGTAGAATTCATCCAGATTGGCGGCGGAAATCGACAAGAAGCGTACCCGTTCCAGCAGGGGAACACGCGGGTTCATGGCTTCTTCAAGCACGCGCCAGTTAAATGCGAGCCATGACAATTCGCGGTTGAAAAACCGTTCCGGGCCTTCCGGGTCGAAACCCGGCAAGGTTCTGGGCGCGGGAAAAGGTACATTCAGGAAATCCGCAGAAGGCAGCGGCTCCCCCTGTGCAGGCAGGGCTGGCTTTGGGCTGTGGGTCAAGGTTTGAATGTCTTGGGTCATGGGTGCGGGTTAGCGTGACAACATGTTCGTTTTGTAAAGCTTTCTATGCGCACTGCGTTATTTACGCGCCTGGATGACTGCTGTACCTTTGGAAGTCAGTGTCAGTCTGCCAGCCTCAGCATCCAGCTTGTAGCCGTCAATGGTCGGCAAAACGGCATTGAATTGCGCTTCCTGCTCGGACAGACCTTCAGGGCATGCCATCAGCGTGCTGGCAATCCGCCCGAAAGACAGAATACCGCCGTGGCGCCGGTAGCCGCCAATCATGCGGTTACAACCGACCGTCGCGCTCATGCGGCCATCCATGTAGAACACAAATTCCGTGCGCGACGGAAAGACCGTGGGTTTGTCGAGGATCGTGGTGATGTTCCAGACCCCCTGCGTGAAATCAACCGCAGGATGTTGAAGGCTGCATTCGGACAGTTCGGCCCCGTCGATTGTCAGCACGGCTGCATCGCCCTTCATGTGAATCGAGGTCGCGGCATTGTCGGGGCTGACATAAAGCGCACCGGAAGCTGCGGGCCGCGCTTCCATGGAGATGACCTGTTCGTTCAAACGAATGCGCAGCGCATCTGGCAGCGCGCCAATTTCAACAAGTGTATTGCCGCAAGCCATCAGCGACGCGAACCCCATTGGCGGGATACGCAACGCCCGGATCGTGCCGAGGTCGAGCGGCTCTGTCCCAGCGGCGATTGCGACGGGCTCACTGAGCCAGATCATGTCATCATCTGACCGAAGGCCGACGCGCAGAACGAGATCGTGATCCTGCGGCGCATCAATCGCAAAATCGAAGGGGCTTTGGCGCCCATCGCTGGCCTCGCGTGTCGCGACCAGCCCTTCATCATCGGTCGTGCTGAGATCGACGATGACGGTTGTATTGTCGGGCAACGCCATGCGTTCCAGCACCATGATCTGCCCCGAAACGGATCGGATGTCAGAGGCCAGCGCAGGCAGGCAGGCAAATGCTGACAAACAGGTCAGAATGGCAGGAATGATACGCAAGACGAGGCCTCCGGCAGAAAAAAAGAATATTGTCTCAGACTAGGCGGGCGCCGGATCGCTGACAAGCGCTTAACCGATCACAAGCCTATTCAAAGTCAAATGACGTTTGCATGACATCTGCCGCAAGTTGGCGCGAAATTGGCTTTTTTCGTGCCAGCGATTCCGAATCCAGTCGGGCGACAAGCGCTTGCGCAGCGGCAAGTGACCGCTCCATGCGCGGCAGCAGAAACGGGATGAGTGTGTCTGATATCCGCACCTGTCTGTCAGCGAAGAGTTTTTCCAGAACTCCGGCCAGTAGGGCATCATCCGGGGCGGCCAGTGCTACATGTTGCGCGGCTTGCAGGCGCGACAGCAGGTCGGGCAATGTCAGACCCCAGTCGCGCACGGGCGCACGCGCGGCCAGCAATAGCAGGCCCTGCCGTTCGGCCAGCATGTTGTGCAGGTGAAAAGCTGCGGTTTCGAGATCTCGCGCGCCAGCAAGATCGGACGCGTTGTCCAGCGCCACTGCCCCCTGATCCGCGAGCGCCGTCAGATCGGCCTTGGCCAGATCGCGGGGGTGCAGCACTGTTGCGCCCGTCCTGCTGGCCCAGATCTGCAGCAAATGGGTCTTGCCAGCCCCTTCCGGCCCGGTCAGCACCAGTTTGCCAGCGGGCCATGTGCCGTCCTGGATCAAGGCTTTGGCCTGCGCGTTGCAGGGCGCTGTGATGAAACTCTCCAGCGCGTGATCCGCGGGCAGGGTCATGGCGATGGGCATTTGCCGGGGCGCGCGCATCAGCCCTGTTGCTCGCTACTGGTTGTGGTGCGTGTATCATAGAGATTGCTGCTGCGATATTGTGCCAGACCAAAGCGCACCAGAACCCCGATAGAGGCTGCAAGCGGTACTGCGATCAACATGCCGGTAAAGCCAAAGAGCATCCCGAAGGCCGACACGGCGAATAATAGCCAGACCGGGTGCAGGCGCACTGAATTGCCGACAATACGCGGCACAAGAACGTTTCCTTCCAGCACCTGACCGATGGCAAAGATCACAAGCACTGCGCCAATGCTGGCGGGCATGCCCCAGAACTGCCAAAGCGCCACGCCGATGGCGAGAACCCCGCCCACAATCGCGCCGATATAGGGAATGAAGGAAATCAGCCCTGCCACAACGCCAATCGCCAGACCGAATTGCAGCCCCACAAGCCCCAGTGCGGTTGCGTAATAGGCCGCAAGGATCAGACATACCGTTACCTGTCCGCGCACAAAGCCAGCGATGGAACGGTCTATATCGCGCATCAGATCGCGGATCACCGGCGCATGCTGGCGCGGTAGCAAGTCGTCCGCACCAGCGACGACGCGCGGCCAGTCGAGCAGCAGGTAGAAGGCGACGACCGGTGTGATGATCAGGAACACAACCGCACTGACCAGCCCGGAGACCGAGCGCCAGACCCCCTCGGCCAGCGCCGCGCCGCGATCGCGGATCGCGTCGCCAAGTGACGCAAGGGAATTTTCAAGTGCTTCGTCCAGCGCGGACAAATCGGAAAACCGCGTGCTCAGGTATTCCTGCAACCGTGTGAAAAGTTCCGGGGCAGTCTGGGTGAATTGCACTGCTTGCGATATCACAGCCGGCACGACCAGAAGTCCGGCCAGCACGATCACCCCCAGCGCAGTCAGCATCAAGGCTGTGACTGCAAGTGGGCGGGGCAGGCCAGTATCAACCAGCCTGCTGACCAGCGGATTGAGGAAATACGCGATCGCGGCCCCGGTCACAAATGGCAAAAGTGCAGGCCCAAGCGCCCAGAGCAGCAGTGCAAGGACCACCGCTGCGATGGCCCAGTAGCGCAGTTGCTGATTGGCGGGCAAGGCCATTGAAACTACCTTTTCTACAGGTCGGTGGGTCTGTGTGTCGTGTGCGTGCTCGATCCGTCACAGTTGCATATGCCGTGCGCGCGCGCCACGTTCAATGGCTGCCGCGTGCAGCCGGTCGATTTGCAGCTCATGGCGGATTTCTTCCAGCAGGCGCAATTCGGGTTGTGCAAGTTTGCCATCTGCTGCGGCAACGTCGCAGGCCAGCGCATAGGCGGTTTCGGTCAGGCGTTCTGGCAGGCTGTCGCGGATCAGACCAAACAGCGCGTCCAGCCCGTCTTCTTCCTCGAACAGGTCGAACACAGTCTGTGCGACGGTCTTGATCCGGTCTGCATCGTAATCGCCGAAGATCGGCAGGTGATTGACCAGCGCCTGAATGGCGACGAGCTCTGCCGTGCGGATTTCCATATCTGCAGCCGAGACAGCGATCATCACGGCGACGAGGCTGTCTTGCGGGGACAGTGAGTGTGGCAAAGGGGCCATCGGTCTTTCCTTCAAAGGTGTTCACGCGCCAGATTATTGACGTGGGCCAGCAGGAGCAATAGGAAGCGGAGCCTATATCCGTCCCCCACAGAGAAGTGACCCTCATCCATGGCCCAACTGCGTGATGCCGCCCTGAGTTCC
>SKGU01000217.1 GCA_007117255.1 Natronohydrobacter sp.
ACCGTGAAATGCTGATGTTGCGTTTGGCGCAGCGGATCGCCTCAGAACTGGGCGAGAGCCTGCGCAGTAACGGGCGCGCAACGCTGTCTGTGCCCGGCGGGACAACACCGGGGCCGGTTTTCGACACGCTTAGCGGGGCGGATCTGGATTGGTCCAAGGTGGCTGTGGTGCTGAATGACGAACGCTGGGTGAGTGAAGACAGCCCGCGCTCGAACACGCGGCTGTTGCGCGAGCGGCTGCTTGTGGGTCGGGCCGCAGCCGCGCAACTGGTGCCGCTGCGCTCGGATGCCGCAACGCCGGAAGACGGGTTGGAGGCGCTGGCGGCCGGCCTTGCCCCGCATCTGCCGATTTCCGTGCTGCTCTTGGGCATGGGCGAAGATATGCACACAGCCTCGCTTTTTCCCGGTGCCGATAATCTGTCAGCCGCTTTGCGCAGCGATGCACCCGCCCTGATGGCCATGCGGGCCGAAGCGGCGGGCGAGCCGCGCATCACACTGACAGCGCCCGTTTTGCAGGATGCCGTGCGCGTGCATGTGCTGATCACGGGCGCGGCCAAGCGCGCGGCATTGGAGCGCGCTGCAAAACTGCCTGCGCGCGAGGCCCCGATTGCCTGCGTTCTGGGCGATGCACAGGTGCATTGGGCAGAATAATGCAGGCCGGGGCTTACGCCCCGGTTTTTGAGTATTTTTGGCAAGATGAAAAGGGACCAGGCATGAGCATCTGGAGCGATCTGGCAAAGCATCAGCGCGGTTGCGAGGGGCGTCACATTCTGGAATTGTTTGACGATCCTGACCGTGCAGAGGCGTTTACGGTTGCCGCCGGAGAGATGCGGCTGGATTACTCCAAGACCAATATTGATGCGACGGCGCGCGAGCTTCTGATCGCATTGGCCGAGGGGGCGGGCCTTGTTGAGGCGCGCGCGGCGATGTTCAGCGGCGCCAAGATCAACGAGACCGAAGGGCGCGCGGTGTTGCATATTGCGCAGCGCGCGGGCGATGAGGCGGTGATCAAGGTGGATGGCGCCGATGTCATGCCGGAGTTGCGCAAGGAGCGCGCACGCGCCTATGCCTTTGCGGAAGACGTTCGCAGTGGTGCCTTCACCGGGCAGGGTGGCCAGATCACGGATGTGGTGAATATCGGGATTGGTGGGTCTGATCTGGGCCCGGCGATGGTCACACTGGCGCTGGCGCCCTGGCATGACGGGCCGCGGTTGCATTATGTGTCCAATGTTGACGGGGCGCATGTCGCCGACACGCTGCGCGGGCTGAACCCCGAAACCACGCTGGTGATCGTGGCGTCCAAGACCTTCACCACGATTGAAACCATGACCAATGCCCAAACGGTGCGGAACTGGATGGCGGCCAAAGTGGCCGATCCGGGGGCGCAGTTCGCGGCCGTATCCACCGCGCGCGACAAGACGGCGGCTTTCGGGATCGCCCCAGAGCGGGTGTTCGGCTTTGCTGATTGGGTCGGTGGGCGCTATTCGGTCTGGGGGCCGATCGGTCTGGGGGTGATGCTGGCTGTGGGACCAGCGGCATTTGATGAGCTTCTCGCGGGCGCGCGCGCGATGGACAGCCATTTCTGCGCTGCGCCATTGGATCAGAACATGCCGGTACTGCTGGCATTGGTGGGCATCTGGCACAATCAGATTTGCGGCCATGCCACCCGCGCGGTTCTGCCTTATGACCAGCGGCTTGCGCGGTTGCCAGCCTATCTGCAACAGCTGGAGATGGAATCGAATGGCAAGCGGGTTGGCATGGACGGCGCTGATCTGGAGCGTCAATCCGGCCCTGTGGTCTGGGGTGAGCCGGGCACGAATGGTCAGCATGCATTCTACCAGTTGATCCATCAGGGAACGCGGGTTGTGCCATGTGAATTCCTTCTGGCCGCACAGGGCCATGAGCCTGATCTGGCGCATCAGCATCGCCTGTTGGCTGCGAATTGTCTGGCGCAGTCGGAAGCCTTGCTGCGTGGGCGTTCGCTGGAGCAGGCGCGCGGCTTGATGGCGGCCAAGGGACTGGACGGGGCAGAGCTGGACCGGCAGGCCCGCCACCGTGTCTTTCCCGGAAACCGCCCGTCAACCACGTTGATCTATCCGAAGCTGACCCCCTTCACGCTGGGCCAGATCATTACGCTTTATGAGCACCGGGTTTTTGTCGAAGGGGTGGTCCTAGGCATCAATTCCTTCGATCAATGGGGGGTGGAACTGGGCAAGGAGCTTGCAACAGCACTAGGCCCAGTTCTGGAAGGGGCGGATGCGTCTGACAAGGATGGCTCCACCCGCGCGCTGGTGAGTTATATTCTTGCGGCGCATGGCTGAGAGAGCCCGGCGCCAGTAAGGCGCCGGATCACGGCTCAGAAGCGCAGGATCGTTTCAAAATCGCCGACCCGATCCGCCGCAGGGGCGATCAGATCGTCAACACCCATGCGGATAAAAGCACTGGTGCCATCTTCCGAGATGGTGCCGGTCGAGCTTTCGATCTCGCGGCCCTTGACGGTGAAGCTGATGGACATGCCTGCCATCATCTGCCGCATCATCGCGATCATCTGCGGGTCTTCCTCCATCTCGTCCAGCTCATCGGTCATGCCCGATATCGGCAGGAAGGCGCGCACGCGATCACCGCCCAGATGGGTCAGTTCGCCCTGCAATTCCGTGGGCGAGTCGCCATCGCTATCTGCTGGCATGATCTCGGCAAAGGTACCGGTTTTCTGGAAGTCGCAGCGCGCATGAGTGTCGGTCAGAACCAACGTGCCGCCATCATCTTCAGGGCAGAAGCTGGCATCACTGCCCGACATCTCGAACATCTGGCGCTGCATTTGCATGAAGCCACTCACTCACGCGCGCTTCATCTTCGCCCAGAACTTCGACGGTCATGTCCACCTCTACACAGGCAGCAAGCGCAAGGGCAGCGGGCAGGGCAAAGAGGGTAGCGCGCATGGCAACAACTCCGGTTAGAATTACCACCACAGCAAATCAGAAAATCCCGCTTTGGGCCAGCCGGAATTTTAACTGCCCGTGCAATGCGCCCCCTCGGGTGCGGCACCAGATCCCAGCGCAATGGCCGAAGGGGCAGAGAACAGATCAGGTGGGCCGGATTGCGCAAGATCGAGCGCAAGGATAGCCGCGGTCAGCACAAGGGCCAGCAGGCCAACGATGGGGCGGGACAGACGGGTGCTCATGCATAGGCTCCTTCAGTGCGGGCGGGCCGCAGCAGATGCGGGCGCAGCCGGATGCCGAGGGTCGAGCCTGCAAAGGCGGCGATCAGCCAGACCCATCCATGGAGCGACCCGGTGGAGATGCCACTGAAGAAGGCGCCGACATTGCAGCCGAAGGCCAGCCGCGCCGAATAGCCAAGGATCAGCGCTGCGCCCAGCACTGCGCCATAAGACGCAAGCGTCAGCGCCTGTGCCGGTGCGCCGGGGTCTGCCCGCCAGCGCATGACCGCGAAAGCGCCGATCAGCAGGCCGATATTGGTCAGCGAAGTTACATCGGTCAGGATTGAGCTGGACAGGCGGGTGGCGTTGCCCTCTGCCGCCCAGAAGGCGGTTTGTGCCAGATCTGCACCGCCAGCCTGGGCAATTTTTGCACCCCAAAGGCCCAGACCATAGACGATCCCCCAGGGCTGGCCCGCAATCACCAGATTGGCCAGCGCAAGGGCCGCGATCAGAGCGGCGGCGATCCACAAGCGACGCGGGGGCATCCGTTTGCCGGGGGCAGCGCGGGCAAGGGTCAGCGCGCTCACCAGCGCAAGCCCGGCAAGTGTCAAGATCAGGCCGAGGTTATCGCCAAACAGACCCTGCGCCGACAAAACCGGCAGGCTGCCCAGACCGGTCCACCAGCCCAGATGCAGACTGCCTGCAAAACTGCCGCCGATAAAGCCTGCAAGCGCGATCAGCCCGACCAGATTGCCGCTACCCGCATTGACCAGCGTGCCGGAGCCACAGCCCATGACAAGCTGCATCATCATGCCGAAGACAAATGCGCCAAGGATCATCGCGATTCCCACAGGCGCATGCGCCGGGGCCAGTTCGCCTGCATTCGCGGCCAGAAGCGGGAATGCGACCACGGCCACAAGCGCAATCGCAATCAGCTGCGCCAGCAGGCCGCGCCCATCGCGATCCGTCACGATCATGCGCCACGGACCAGCAAAGCCAAAGCGCAGCCCTTCCAGCACAAGGCCGAAACCGATGCCGACAAGCATCAACAGGCCAGCGCGGGGGCCCGCCATGACAAAGGCAAAAAGCGTCACACCAAGGGCGATCAGCAGGACAGAAGCGCGCCGGAACAGCATGGGCGGGGCCTTTCGGAAAGTGCAGACCGCGCGCATTGGGGCGCGCGCGGTGAAATTGAGTATTTAGAGCAAGATGAAGCGGATGTCAGAACAGCCCTTCGACCCAGCGGCGTGTTGAGTGCCACAGATAGGCAATCCGGCCCGGCTCATTTTGCAGCTCATTGCCGTGAATGGTGTATTCCGCCATGCTCTCGGCGTAAAGGCGGGTGTTCTCGATACCTGCGAGTTCGCTGAGCGCAAACCAGTTCAGTGCGGCCCAATGGCCGGTATTGCAGAACGACACAGTGATAGGCGCTTCGGTCAGGCCCTGCGCCGTTGCGATCTCGCGGGCGCGCTCTGGGCTGACCATGCGGGTGCCCTCGAAGAAATCACCAAATTCCAGATTGTCCGCGCCGCGAATCGTGCCGGGGCGTGCGATGGACCATGCGATCCCCTGAAAGAAACCTTCTGGGCGGCTGTCCAGAAGCCGTGCTTGGCCGTTCTCGACCAGTTCGGTCACTTCCGAGGTTGAGATATACCACTCATCGGTCCATTCGGCCATGAAACCTGACTCGAGGGGTTCGACCGGGGTTGTTGACACAGGCAACTGTTCTGCCTGCCAAGCGGCGAAGCCTCCGTTCAACAGCGCCAGATCCTGCACGCCAAGCGATTTCAGTGTCCAGTAGACCCGCGCAGCCGCCCCCATGTCGGATGCATCCGTACCCGCATGGACGACAACAACAGGCGTGTCGACGTCAACGCCGACGCGGGCGGCTTCCAGTTCATATTCCAGTTCTGGCAACAATGCGCCGGGATTGGACGGGCCGCCGCGCCAGTTTGCATAGGGTGAATGGGCCGCGCCGGGAATATGGCCTTCGGTGAAGTCGCCGGTGACATGGATCACGCGAATATTGTCTTCTGCATCCAAAATGGCGGCCAGCTCACTGGGTTCAAGAAGCGGGCTCCAGCCTTGCGGCGTAGCAAGAGCCAGCGACGGCAGGGCGATCAGCGACAAGGTCAGGGCAGTATTGCGCAACATGATGACGCTCCGTTCATAGGGTTTGATTTCGTCTTGCGATGGCAGGTAGGCAGGGCGCGTGCCTGTGACAAGCGTGACGGCAAACCTGCGCTGATAGTGCGCGCGAACGCAGTTCGTATCGTTGCGTCTGATCTGGGTCAGTAGTTTCGGTTAATATGCTTATTTGGAAAATCGTTCCAGCAGGGGGCCGTATGGCTTAGAAATATCTACTTATCTGCATGGATTGGAGTTTCGGGCCGGAACGGTTTTCTTGCACGCGGTCGCAAGGTCTTGCGGATCGATTTCTACCACAACGATTCGTGCTGCGCGCGAAAAGGCCCTGTCTGTCCGGTTCGGGCGCTGGGCCCGATCCGGCGCGAGGTCTTGCCAAGGCAGGCGCATCGGCTTAGCTGGCGACAAGATAAACTGCAGGGGTCGTGCGCATGACGGAAACGCTACTTGATCAGGCCTGGACCGCGTCAGAGGCCGCGGCAGACGATGACACGCTGCGGCTGCGGTTCTACGCACGCCTGGTGGAGAGCGAGATGGTGTTGTTGCTTGAGCATGAAGCCACCGGTCATGACATCAGCCCCAAGGTCTTCGATCTGGAAGATGGTCCCATTGTGCTGGCATTCGACACAGAGGCGCGGCTGACAGAATTTACAGGGCTGCCCGCGCCCTATGCTGCCTTGTCGGGCCGTGCTCTGGTCGAAATGCTGGCCGGGCAGGGGCTGGGACTTGGGTTGAATCTGGGGGTTGCGCCCTCGTCGCGACTTCTGCCGCCAGAAATACTGGACTGGCTTGCGCAAACTCTGGCAGAGCGTCCGGCGGAGCTTACATCCAAGCTGGCGGCGGTACTTCCGCCGAAGGGTCTGCCGGATGCTTTGCTGTTGGCGCTGGACCAGCGCCTTGCGCGCATGGAGGGGCTTGCGCAGATGGCCTATCTTGTTGGCACCGAAGACGAGGGCGGACGACGGGGGCATTTGTTGGCCATCATCGACGCGGCACCGGGGGCCGAGGATACGCTGGCGCGTGCCGTTCAGGGCGCGCTTACATTCTCCGGGGTTGAAGCGGGGCTGCTGGATGTCACCTTTCTTGCAGCAGATGATCCGCGCGCGGCAGAGTTCGCAAGGCTGGGGCTGCGTTTTGACCTTCCTCGACCGCAGCGCAATGCCGCAACTGGCGCAGTTGACGCGAAAACACCCCCGCGTTTGCGCTGAGCTTCTCGGTTCACGCCTCCAGTTGGGCCAAATTGTCCTGAACTTATGGGGTAAAATAATACCATAATTATAACGCATTGTTTTCGTGATGAAAAATGGGGTGGCGATCGCTTGACCCGCTCTGCAAAATCTGTAGAAAGCGTCCATCCTGCATGATGCCATGCGGAAACCGGATTATCCTTTTCAGGGACACGTCATGAAAACCTATTCTCTCAAAGCTGGAGAGATCGACAAGAAATGGATCCTCATCGATG